>NZ_JBFULV010000109.1:0-20440 GCF_054049715.1 Rhizobacter sp. P5_C2
GCCTGCGCGCCTGCGCCTGCGCCTGCTCCTGCTCCCACACCGGCGCCTGCCCCGGCGCCGACGCCCGCTCCGGCGCCTGCGCCTTCCCCGGCACCCGCGCCAGCGCCCGCACCGACTCCCGCCCCTGCCCCGGCCACGCTGGCCTGCACCGACCTCGCGCTGTGCGACGACTTCGAGTCGACCACCGCCGGCGCGGTGCCGAACCCGGCGCTGTGGAGCGTCGGCGGGCCGAACTGCTTCGACGGCAGCGGCAAGGCGACGATCGACAGCGCGGTCTCGCACGGCGGCAAGCAATCGGTGCGCATCGACCCGGGCAGCAGCTACTGCGGCCATGCCTTCATCATCAACAGCAAGGTGGCGACGATGGGCTCGGTGGTCTACGGCCGCTTCTACATCCGGCTCGCGACCGCGCTGGGCGACCCGCACGTGACCTTCATGTCGATGCACGACGCGATCGAATCGGTCGACGGCAGCATGCAGGACCTGCGCATGGGCGGCCAGAGCGGCATCCTGATGTGGAACCGCTCGAAGGACGACGCGACGCTGCCGTCGCTGAGCCCGACCGGCATCTCGCTGAGCGCGAAGCTGCCGGCCGCCACCTGGACTTGCATCGAGTTCGGGCTGAACTCGGCGATGGGCACGATGCAGACCTGGGTCAACGGCACGGCCGTGGCCGCGCTGCAGCTCGATTCGACGCAGACCGCCGACGTGGACCAGGCCTGGCTCGCGAGCCGGCCTGCGTGGAAGCCGCAGGTCACCGACCTGAAGCTGGGCTGGGAAGCCTACGGCGGCAATGGCAACACCGTGTGGCTCGACGACGTCGCGCTGCACACCAGCCGCATCGGGTGCGGATCATGACGAGGTGGCGTTGGCTTGTTTCCACGATGGCGCTGCTCGCGGCGCCGGTCTTTGCGGCGGACGAGTTCCTCGACCCCGCGCAGGCGTTTCGCAGCAGCGTGCAGGTTCGCGATGCGCAGACCATCGAGCTGCGCGTCGACGTGGCGCCGGGGTATCACCTGTACCGTGATCGCATCACGGTCGGTGCACCGGTCGCCACGCCGGGCGGCGCTGCGGCGCTGGCCGAGCCGGTGCTGCCGCATGGCAAGCAGGAGTACGACGAAGGCTTCGGCAAGTACGTCGAGACGCTGCGGGGCGCCGTCACCGTGGTGCTGCCGTTGCGCAGCGCGAGCGGTGACTTCGGTGTCGCCATCAGCTACCAGGGCTGTGCCGACAAGGGGCTGTGCTATCCGCCGCAGAACGCCGGCATCAGCGCGCGCGTGAAGGACGGCGCGCTGCAGCAGGTGTCCTGGCTGCCGGAGGGCTTGCCGGAAGCCACGGTGGCTGCGGCCGCCACTGCAGCACCCGTCACGCCGACCGCCGCTGCACCTGCGGCGACCGAGTCGGCCAGCGGCCGCGTCGAATCGGCGCTGCGCTCGGGCAACCTGCTGACGGTCGCTGGCGTGTTCCTCGTCGCCGGGCTGCTGCTGTCGTTCACGCCCTGTGTGCTGCCGATGGTGCCGATCCTGTCGTCGATCATCGTCGGCACCAGCGGCCCGGTGTCGCGGGCGCGCGGCTTCGGCCTGGCGCTCGCGTACTCGCTGGGCATGGCGATGGTCTACACCGCGCTCGGCGTCGCAGCCGGGCTGGCCGGCGAAGGGCTGGCCGCCGCGCTGCAGAACGCCTGGGTGCTCGGTGCCTTTGCGCTGCTGCTGGCGCTGCTCTCGCTGTCGATGTTCGGCGTGTACGAGCTGCAGATGCCGAGCGGGATCCAGGAAAAGCTGAACGCCGGCGCGGGCCGCCTGCGCGGCGGACAGCACGTGGGCGTGTTCGCGATGGGCGGGCTGTCGGCGCTGATCGTCGGGCCGTGCGTCGCGGCGCCGCTGGCCGGCGCGCTGGTCTTCATCAGCCAGTCGCGCGACGTGCTGATCGGCGGGCTCGCGCTGTTCAGCCTGGCGGCCGGCATGAGCGTGCCGCTGCTGCTGGTCGGCGTGTCGGCCGGCTCGCTGCTGCCGCGCACCGGCGCGTGGATGGAAGGCGTGAAGCACCTGTTCGGCGTGCTGCTGCTCGGCGTGGCGCTGTGGATCGTGTCGCCGGTGCTGCCGTCGGCGGTCGTGATGGGCATCGTCGGCGCGGGGCTGCTGGTCGGCGCGGCGTGGCTGTTCGACGGGCGCTCGGCGCAGCCTTCGGGCAAGCACCGCCTGCTGCGCGGTGTGGCGCTGGTGCTGGGCCTGATCGGCGTGGCGCAGGTGGCTGGCGCGCTGTCGGGCGGCGGCGACCTGCTGCAGCCGCTGGCGGGTTTCAGCGGTGGCGGCGCACGCGGCGGTGTGGCGCAGGCGGCGATCGAAGGCCCCGCCTTCAAGCGCGTGCGCAACGTGGCCGAACTCGACGCTGCGCTGGGCAGCGCGGGCGGCAAGACGGCGATGCTGGACTTCTATGCCGACTGGTGCGTCTCGTGCAAGGAGATGGAGCACCTGACCTTCAACAAGCCGCCGGTGCAGGCGCGCATGAACAACGCGCTGCTGCTGCAGGTGGACGTGACGGCGAACAGCGCCGACGACAAGGCGCTGCTGAAACGCTTCGGGCTGTTCGGGCCACCGGGGATCGTTTTCTTCGACGGCACGGGCCGCGAGAAGGCGGGCACGCGGGTGGTGGGGTTCCAGGCGCCGGCGGAGTTCGGCGAGGCGTTGAGCGCTGCGGGGCTCTGAGCCAGAGCGTTGCCGCTTCGGCGGTGTCGATCCTGGTGGTGGCGGTTCGTCGTATAAGGACAACCGCCTCTTTCAGGAGACCCCATGTCCAGACTCAAGGTAGCTGCGTTCTCGGTATCCCTCGACGGCTTCGGCGCTGGCCCCGACCAGAGCCTGGAGAACCCGCTCGGCGTCGGCGGCGAAACGCTGCACGAGTGGTTCTTCGGTACCACGACCTTCCAGCAGATGTTCGGCAAGGCAGGCGGCGAGGCCAATGCCGACGACGGCTTCGCGAAGCGCAGCTTCGAGAACGTGGGCGCCTGGATCCTCGGGCGCAACATGTTCGGGCCGGTGCGCGGGCCGTGGCCCGATGACCAATGGAAAGGCTGGTGGGGCGACACGCCGCCGTACCACGTGCCGGTGTTCGTGCTGACGCACCATGCGCGCGCGCCGCTGGAGATGAAGGGCGGCACGACCTTCCACTTCGTCACCGGCGGGATCCACGAGGCGCTGGAACGCGCACGCGATGCGGCCAAGGGCCAGGACGTGCGCGTCGGTGGCGGCGTCGCGACGATCCGCCAGTACCTGCAGGCCGGGCTGATCGACGAGATGCACCTCGCGGTCTCGCCGACGCTGCTGGGGCGTGGCGAATCGCTGCTGTCGGGCATCGACCTCACGGCACAGGGGTTCCGGTGCACCGAGCATGTGGGGACGGCGAAGGCGCAGCACGTGGTGCTGGCGAAGGGCTGAGGCACCAGCCACGTCGGTGAACGCGAGAGGCAGGGGCTTGCATCCTGTTGCAACAACCCATGCCGCGGCCATTGAATCGTCAATGGCTCGTCAATTCTCCTGAAACTGCGCCTCACACAATGGCCGCAAATGGCGGGTGAGCACATCGAATGACCCGTGCATTTCGATGTAAATCGAAATTGCATCCTGTTGCACGACGTCTCGCTGCGCCAACGCCCCGCGCGGCATCCGTCGACTCCGCAAGTTTCGTCAGCTTTGCTGACATCGCGACTCAGACACTAGCGCCGAAATCGAGGGCGCCGCATGTCGAATGAGATGGGCGCGTCGCAACCACTTTGACGCAACAGGATCTTCACGATGAGCATGCCAAACCGACGTCCCGGACGCGCCACTGCGACGAGTGCACTGCTGTGCGCCATGGTGCTGTCTGCCTGCGGGGGAGGCCACGACTCGGACACCGCGGCACCGATTGGGTCGGCACCAGCACCAGCACCAGCACCAGCACCAGCACCAGCACCAGCACCGGCTCCTGCTCCTGCTCCTGCTCCTGCTCCTGCTCCTGCTCCTGCTCCTGCTCCTGCTCCTGCTCCTGCTCCTGCTCCTGCTCCGGCTCCGGCTCCGGCTCCGGCTCCGGCTCCGGCTCCGGCTCCTGCCCCGGCTCCGGCTCCTGCCCCGGCTCCGGCTCCTGCCCCGGCTCCTGCTCCTGCCCCGGCTCCTGCTCCTGCCCCGGCTCCCTCCAACAAGAGCGCCGGATGCGGCAAAGCCGCCCAGTTCGCGAGCGGCAAATACACGCTGACTTCAGATGGCGTGACGCGCGATTTCTGGGTTCGCGTTCCGTCCGGCTACAAGAGCGACAACGCCTATCCGCTGATCGTCGGGCTGCATTGGCGTGATGGCAGTGCCACCGACGTCTACAACGGAAACAGCTGGGCCAGCGGCAAGGCCTTCTATGGCTTGAAGGAACTCTACGGCGAGACCGCGATATTCGTGGCCCCGGCCGGATTGGACGCCGGCTGGGCCAATCCGAATGACCGCGACATTCGCTTCGTCGGCGCGATGGTCAGCCAGCTCAAGCAGGGGCTGTGCACCGACACGAGCCGCACCTTTGCGACCGGCTTCAGCTTTGGCGGAATGATGTCGAACGCGATCGGTTGCCAGATGGGCGACGTCTTCCGCGCCGTGGCGCCGATGTCGGGATCCGTCTGGAGCGGTTGCGCCACGTCCTCGAACAAGACTGCGGCGATATTGCTGCACGCCAAGGAAGATGCCGTCGTCGGCTACCAGTTCGGCGAAGAGGCACGAGACAAGTTCATCGCCAAGAACAGCTGCACCCAGACGACCACCACGATCGGAGCCAATGGCTGCGTGATCTACCAGGGTTGCACCGACAACAAGCCGGTGGCCTGGTGCGGGTACAGCAACGGTGGTCACTGGCCGCCGGGTTTCGCTGCGACAGAAATCAAGTCGTTCTTCGACCGCTTCTGAAAACGCCAAGGGCACAGCACGGGGTGCTGTGCCCTCGGTCGAGCTTGGCAAGCCGGTTGCTTACCAGCCCACGCCGTAGTAGTCGTACACGCGGCGACCGTAGCTGTCGTCGTACGTCGGCTCGTCGTTTTCCGCGTAGCGCGGCGCGCCTTCGAGCTGCCTTTCCGACAGCGGGACGACATAGCCGTCGAGGTTGGTGTCGTACTTCAGCATCGCCCACGGCACCGGGTAGCGGTCGGTGCCGACGCCGAGGAAGCCGCCGAACTCCAGCGCGGCGTAGCGCACCTGGCCGGAGCGCTTGTCGATGATCAGGTCGTCGATCGAGCCGAGCTTGTCGCCATTGCTCGCGTAGACGGTGGTGCCTTCGACCTTGTCGGAAGAGATGACGGGATTGCTCATGAGGGTCTCCTTCACTGCGCTCTGCCGCGGGCGACATGCCCGTGGCCTGAACCTCCATTGGTCCATCGCAGCGGGTTGCGCACCATCGGAGCAGGCGCGGCGCGCCTGTAGGAATCTGCCGCCGCGGCTTGTCCGCTCAAGCAGCCTTGCTGCGCAGGCCGAGCAGGCTGACGCCGAGCACGACGAAGCTGCCACCGAAGACGCGGTTCAGCAGCCGCGCGCGGCGCGGCTCGGCGAGCCGGCCCTTCACGCCGCGCGCAAGCAGCACGTACACCGCATGCGCGAAAACCGCGCAGCCGGCGAAGGTGACCGTGAGCACGACGAACTGCTGCGCGGCGCCCGCGCCGGCGCGCATGAACTGCGGGAACAGCGCGGTGAAGAACAGGATCGCCTTCGGGTTGGTCAGCGCGACCGTGAGGCCGTTGCCGAACAGGCGCCACGTCGGCGTGCTGGCACGCGCCTGCGCCCCGGAGGCCTCGGCGAACATCGCGCCGCCGCTGCGCCATTGCCGGATGCCGAGGTAGACAAGGTAGCCGGCGCCGAGCAGCTTCAGCACGAGGAAGGCGGTGGCGGAGGTCTGCAGCACCACGCCGAGCCCGGCGGTGGCGGCGGTGGACACCAGCAGCAGCCCGACCGCATTGCCGAGCGAACTGATCATCGCGCGGGCCGGGCCCACGCTGAGGGAGTTGGACACCGCCAGCAGCACGGCCGGGCCGGGTGTGAAGGTGACGAAGAGGGAGACGAGCAGGAAGGCGAGCCAGTCGGAGAGGGCCATGGGGCGAAGCAGGAGGGAGCAGCGGGTGCGCCGATGTTAGCGGCGCACCCGCTCTCTCATGACCTCACCAGTTGAAGCCCAGCGTGTACTTCCCGCTGGTCGCGCCGGTGCCGCCGCTGTAGAACTTCACGCGCACATAGCGCGCCGACGCCGCGGTGTCGGTGTTGCTGACACTCGCCGCATCGACGACGCCCGACCCCTTCTCGCTCGCGGCCAGCTGGGTGCCCGACGAGTTGTAGATGTAGAGGTCGTAGTCGCTCGACGCGTTGGGCGTCAGCGTGGCCGTCAGCGTCTTGCCGGCCGGCAGGTTGACGAGGAAGTAGTCGCCGTCAGTCGACGAGCCGATCGCGCCGTTCCACGTACCGACCGCGGCCACCGCATTGGCAGTGCCGATGTTGTCGTTCGGCTCGGCCTCGTTGTTGCCCGGCGTGACCACGCTCGCGATCTTCAGGAACTGCGCCGTCACCGGCCCCCATTGGCCCGACGACACCTTGGCGCGCACGAACACCAGGTGCTTGCCCAGCGACAACCCTGTCGTGGCCAGCGTGCCGCTGAGCGACTCGGTGGTCTGGTTGAAGCTGCCGTCGGTGGCCGTGAGCGCAATGGCCGTGGCACCGGCCACCCACGGCGGGGTGTCGATGTAGGCCTCGCCGCCGGTCACGTTCAGCACGGGCTCGGTGCCGTTGCTCTGGTTGAAGCGCGTGTCGGTGGCCGATGCCGTCAGCGACACCGGCGTGCCGGCGAGCACGCCGCCGCCGCTGGCATCGCTGCCGAGCGTCACCGTGGTCACGTCGGCACCGGCCGGCGTCTGGTACGGCGCGCGCACCACCTTGGCGGCGTAGATCAGCGCCGGCAGGTTCTTCGGCTTCGTCGTGCTGTTGTACGTGGTGCAGCTCTCGAAGAAGCTGGAGCCCAGCTCGATCGTGTAGGCCGCCACGCCGAGCTCGCCGTAGCTCGGGCCGTCGCTGGTGCCGTCGGTCGCGTACAGGCCGATCGACTGCTCCGGCGTGTAGCCGTTGAAGTACGCGAAGCGGCGGCCCAGCGTCTGCAGCGCGGTGGCGTTGGCCGTCGGCGTGCTCGTGGTGCCCCAGGGCCACAGCACCAGCTGGCTGTAGCTGTGCACGTCGATGTGGATGCCCGAGGTGTCGACCGGCGCCCCGTCACCGGGGTTCGGGCCACGGCGATCCGGGAAGATGCTGCGGATGTAGTTCTGCACCGCCTGCGTCTCGGGCTCGGAGCCTGCGGTCGGGCCGCGGTAGGTGAGGTCGCACTGGCTGCCGCTGGAGCCCGAGCCGCCGGTGCTGTTCCAGCCGAACGTGAAGTTGCGGTTCAGGTCGGCACCGCGGGTGTTGCTGGTGGCGCCGCAGTAGGCGGTGTTGGTGTTCTTGCGCCACGAGAGCCCGCCCTCGGCCTTCTTGCGGCCGTCGGGGTTGGTCTGCAGCAGCAGGTGCACCTCGTGGTGGTCGACGATCCAGGTCGCGTCGGGGTCGGTGCCGTAGCCGTTGAGCAGCCAGCGCGCGAACTCCAGGTTCAGCGGCGCGGTGGTGTATTCGCGGGCGTGGATGGCGCTGTTGACGAACAGCTTGGGCTTGGTGCCGCCGATGGCACTGTTGGTGATCTTCAGCACCCGCATGTCGTAGCCGCCGGAGCCGACGGTCTTCTGCCACGAATCGCCGATGTCGATCCAGCTCGCGAGCGTCGGGTAGGTGGTGGTGAAGGCCGCCGCGGCGGTGAAGGTTTCCTCCACCGTCTCGTAGCAGCTGAAGCCGGGGATCGACTGGATGGTGGCGTCGCCGGCAGCGGCGCCGGTGATGCCGGTAGACGCGCCAGGTGCCGTGGTGCGGCTCTTCGCGTCGGCGGCGGCCTGGATGGCGGCCAGGAAATCGTCGCGGCGCTGGATGAACTCGGGCGCGTTCTCGATGCGGAAGCCGAAGCTGCGCAGCGCGGCGATGTCGGCCGCCTCGAGTTCGAGGACGAGGAAGCCTTGCTCGTAGTTGGATTCGAGCAGGTTGGCGTGGAAGGTGACGGCGGCCTTGCGCAGCATGGCTGCGTCGGGGTAGAAGGCCTTGTAGATGTTGGTGCGCTGCTTTTCCTGCTGTCGCAGCAGGCGCATCTCGGTGGCGGAGTCTTGAGGCGTGGCCACCTGGCCGGGCAGGCGCGCCGGGGTGGTGGGGCTGGACTGCGTGGACTGCGAGAAAGCTGACGGTACTGCGGAAACTGCAAGGAACAACGCGGCAATTGCCGCCCGCGGTTGCGGACGTACGTTGGTCATGGAACGCTCCCTGTGGTTTACGGTACCAGCCCAGCTGCGTGGGCTGGATCGGCGCGCGCTCTCGGCTGGGGATCGACCCATCGGAGCGCCGAATGATTCTGGGCGACTTCTCCCTGTTCGGCGATGGGAGTAACAAGATGAACAAGGTTATTTATTGGGTATTGGCAATGGCCGCGTGTTGCGGTAATTCGCGTGCGTGCGAAGGGGATGCCGCGCAATGGGCGAGCGAATTTGCTGCATTGCGAACAGTGCGCGGGCACTTCGATGGTGGGAATTGGGCAGCGGATGTGGACCGCTGGCAGGGGCGCAAGCATCGGCTGATGCAATGCCTGGCTGCTGGGTTGTCAACAGCGGGGACGCCGGTGGAGCGGGTGGTGGCGCGGATGGGCGAACCGGATGCGCGGGTGGCGTGCCCGTCGGCGGCGTGCGACGGGGTGGTTCGGCTGATGGAGGCGCGGGGGGAAGCCGAGCGGGTGGTGGCTGAAGGCGCCCAGCTGTGGGTCTACCTGTGGCGCGGGCAGCACGACCGGTTGGTGTTCACCGTGCTCGCCGGCAAGGTATCTGACGTGGCGTGGGCGTACGCGCTGGAGTGACTCCGCGCTAGGCTGCCTCGACCCGGGCGCAGTACGACTCGAAGGTGCGCTTCCATGCGGAGCGGGCCAGGCATCGGTCGCGGTACGACACGAGCTTCGGATACGGCGCGATCAATGACGCGTCCTTGATGCCCGACGAGAGCACGTGCGCCATCAGGATGTCGGCGACGGTGAAGCTGTCTGTCGCGACGAATTCGCGGTTGGCGAACCAGCGCTCCAGGTTGCCCAGCATCCGGTGCACCCAGCCGACCAGGAACTGGCGGTGCTTGCCGCAGCTGCCATCGGCCGACCAGTCGAGCACCATCAGGCTGAGCAGCGGCATCTCGACCGAGTTCATCGCGGCAAAGCACCAGCGCATCACCTGCGCCTCGCCGGCACGGTCGGCGGGCATCAGGCGGCCGGACTTTTTCGCGAGGTGGACGACGATGGCGGCGGATTCGGACAGCAGGAGGCCGTCATCGTCGATCGACGGGATCTGCTCGAAGGGGCTGAGCCGGCGATAGGCCTCGGTGTTCAGGTCGTGCGCGGGGTGGTCCATGCCGGCGATCTCGAACGGGATCTGCATCTCTTCGAGGGCCCACAGCACGCGCAGGTCGCGGGTGTGGCCGCGGGCGCCGGCGTTGACTTTGGAGAAGCCGTAGAGCTTGAGCATGGGGGTGGTCCTTTGCTGAGGCTGAGATGCTGCGGAGGGTAACGGCATCGCGATGTGGGATGCGCAAAACCTAGCCGAGATAGATGTTGCTGCGGCAGTGACAGCTTCGATTCACTTTGCACCGCGGCTTTGCTTCGCAGCTATATGGAGTGCTGCAACCTCCTCGACGCTCAACCAGGGCCGGCTTGCATGCACGACCCGGTGGCAGTTCGCGCATAACAACGCGAGATCGTGAACGCTGGTTCGATGCCCTTCAGCCAACGTATGGAGCGGCTTCGTGTGGTGTACATCAATGATGCCGCCGGCTGATGGCCCATACGCATCGACGAAGTCGAAGCCGCACGCAGCACAAACCAGTCGTGCGGACTTCTTCAACGCCATCGCCTTCACCTGCTCGACGAGCTTTCGGCTTCGCTCCCGTTGCCGATGAACGCGCGTGAGAATCCGCCCCTCTTCGGCGTCCTGGATTTCGGGCTCGTCCTCCGCCAAAGAGGCTGAGGAGTCGTCTCGACCTGAAATGCAACCCCGAATGGCCTGACTGACTTCGGTCAAGCGCTGCGGGTCATTGGCAAAGAGCTGCCAAACAACCTCTTCGTCCTTGTTGCCTCGCTGCAGCCCGACCTTGCCTTGCGCCGTGTAGTCCGGATCGAACCGCCGGAAGTTCATCATCTTCATGTAGACGCCGGCGGAGTTCCTGAACGTTCGCTTGTCGTCGAGTTGCACGGCCCGACCGAGTTCGTTCAAGACGGACGACAGCTCCTTGACCGCGGCACTGTCCTTGGAGGGCGGTGAGTTTCGATGCCGCAAGTACAAGTCCAACGCCAGGATCAGCTCATCCCTCGTCCACGCGGGGTTGCGTGGAGTCGTCGGAGTCTCTATTGCCTTCGGCGCCTTTGCCATGTCCGTCCCCGTGCCAATGCCGACGCGCATCGAAGGTGCGCGATTCGAAGTCGCATTGTCTCGAATGAAAGACGCTCAGGTCCAGGGCATTCGCATCAGCATTGCCCACCGGATCGCACCCACTCCCCAACCCGCGCCGCCTCTTCCGACAGCAGCCGCAACGCCGTGACACTGAAACGCCTCAGCGAATCATGTCGACTCCGATCGATCAGCGGCGTGTGGTCATCGATGCGCAGCCAATCGTCGAACTCAGCAATCTCCAACAGCGCTCGCACACCATCGGCGACGTCGATCGTCTGCCCAATCAGCCGGTTCAGGTGACGCGCCTCGATGACCCGATCGTCCGTCGACTCATCGGTCCACCGAAATTCCTCAAACTGTGAGGGCGAAGATGAGGGCGACTCCTCATCGTCAGCGGCATTGATGCTCATGCGTATTGGCTCCAGAAGTTGAATGCGCGCGCGTGAAAAAGCCGCCAGTGGGCGGCCTCACGCGGGTATCTTCCGAGACGCCAATCTCGACCCAGGCTCTCGCCTGGGCGCGGCCAATGTAGCACGCACCCTGCCGCAGAATCGGCCTCATGCGCCATGTGCCACGACTCCTGCTGATTGCCCTGGCGACCGCGCTGCTGCTCGCGCTCTTGCTCGTCTTTGCAGCTTGGTACTTCACCCTCCCCACCACCCCCGACCCCTTCTACTCCGCCACCTACCGCATCCCCTTCCGCCCCGGCACGCTGCTGCGCCAGGAGTCCTTCACCCGCGGCGTGCCCGAAGGCGCCGTCGCGTGGCGCATCCTCCACGCCACCACGCGCGACGACGGCTCGCCCGCCCTCGCCAGCGCCATCGTGATGGTCGCGCGCAACGCGCCCGCCGGCCCGCGCCCGGTCGTCGCGTGGGCGCACGGCGGCACCGGCATCGTTCGCGGCTGCGCGCCCTCGCTGCTCGGCAATTCGTTCGCCCACGTGCCCGCGCTGCAGCCGCTGCTCGACCAGGGCTGGGTCTGGGTCGCCACCGACTACGTGGGCCTGGGCGCCGCCGGCATCCACCCCTACCTGGTCGGCACCGGCCAGGCCCGCTCCGCGCTCGATGCGGTGCGGGCCGCGCGGCAGATGGTGGGCGTGGCGCTGTCTGAGCGCACCGTCGTCTGGGGCCATTCGCAAGGCGGTAACGCGGCCCTGTGGGCCGGCATGCTCGCGCCCACCTACGCGGCCGACGTGCCGCTGGCCGGCATCGCCGCCCTCGCGCCGGCGAGCGACCTGCCGGCGCTGATGAGCGCCGTGCAGCACACGCCGGTCGGCCGCATCACCTCGGCGTACGTGCTGCAGGCTTACAGCGACACGTATGGCGACGTGAAGTTCGATGACTACGCGCGCGGCTGGCCGGCGCTGATGGCGCGCGACATCGCGTCACGCTGCCTGGCGGGTGGACGGGCCTGGTTCACTGCGGTCGAGGCAGCGGCTGTCGGCGGCAGCATCTTCTCGGCCCCGCCCACGAGCGGGCCGTTGGGCCGGCGGCTCGCGGAGAACACGCCGGTCGGGCCATGGACGCAGCCGGTGCTGGTGGCGCAAGGGGTCGCGGATGAGCTGGTGCCGCCGGAGGTGCAGTCGCGCTTCGTCGCGGCGCGCTGCCAGGCAGGGCGGGTGATCGACTACCGGCGGTATGAGGGGCGGGATCACCTCTCGCTGGTGGCGGCGGATTCGGCGTTGGTTGGGGAGTTGGTGGCGTGGACTCGGGAGCGGTTTGATGGTGTGCCTGCGGAGGTGGTGTGCCGCGAGCGGTAGAGATCCCCGGAGGACGGAGCAAGACACTCTTGTTTTGTTAAAAATGTTGGGTTGTTCTTTTAACACGAAAGTACCAAACTACGCCCCATGTCGAACCCACAAACGGCCACCGCGAGTTCCAGCGTCACCCAGCAGATTGCCAGGCGCATCGCCCGCGCCAGCAAGTCCCATCCTTCTCGCGTCTACACCCCGTTCGACTTCCTCGATCTCGGCACGCCGCACAGCGTCGGCATGACGTTGCTGCGTCTTGTGCGCGCAGGCGACCTTCGTCGCCTTGCTCGCGGCCTGTACGACGTGCCGCGCCAGCATGCGCTGCTGGGCGAACTGCTTCCGCCGGCCGATGACATCGCGCAGGCGCTCGCGCGGCGAGATGGTGCGTCGGTGCAGCCGTCCGAGGCGATGGCAGCCAACCTGCTGAGCTTGTCGGAGCAAGTGCCTGCACGCGCGGTGTATGACACCGATGGTCCGAGCCGCAAGGTCACCGTCGGCCCACTCACGGTGCAATTGAAAAAGCGCCCAGCACGGCAGGTGCGAAGTGCCAGCCCGATGAGCAGCCTCGTGTTCGCGGCCCTGCGCAGCGTCGGCAAGCAACACGTCACGCCGGAACGCATCGAGCATCTGCGCAAGACCTTGTCCGCCGCGGATCGAGCCCGGTTGCTGAAAGACCTGCCGCTTGCTCCCGCGTGGATGCATCCGCATCTGCGATTCATCGCCGATCAATGACCCATGCCGCAATTCGCCCACGCACCCATCACCGAACGAAGCCTCATCTTCACCGAGGTGTCTGCTCGGCTGGGCCTGACTCCGGTGATCGTCGAGAAGGACTTCTGGGTTTGCTGGGCCCTGGGTCGACTCTTTGCGTCGCCCGAGATCTCGCGGCACGTCATCTTCAAGGGTGGAACGTCGCTGTCCAAGGTCTACGCCGCGATCCGCCGATTCTCTGAAGACATCGACCTGGCCGTCTCGCCGGCGGCGCTGGGCTTCGACGAGAACGAATTGATCGACGCACCATCGGCCAGCCAGCGACGCAAGCGGATGCAGCAATTGGCCATCGCCTGTGAAGATTGCGTGCGACAACGCTTCCAGCCAGCGTTGGAAGCGAGCCTCGCCTCCGCGCTCGGGCCTGCGCCCGGAGGTTCGTGGTTGACGTTTGAGATCGACGCGACCGCAGGCACGCCCAACCTCCTCTTCAACTACCCGTCTGCCTTGCCGCAGCCCGGCGGCTATGTCGAAAAGCAAGTGAAACTGGAGTTCGGGGCGCTCACCAACCAGCAGCCATCGGAACAGCGTCAGATCATCGCGCTGCTGGCCAACGCACCGGGAGCTTCGCTTGCTTCGGCCTTCGACGACATGCATGCCGATGTCGTCGCGCTGTCGTTCGAACGCACCTTCTGGGAGAAGGTGACCATCCTGCACGCCGAGTACCACCGCCCGACCGAACTCCCGATCCGCGATCGTTTCGCACGCCACTATGCCGACGTGGCATCGCTTTGGGCGCACCCGCAGCGAGATGCCGCACGTGCACGCCTCGATCTGCTGCAAGACGTGGTGACCCACAAGAGCCACTTCTTTGCCTCGGCGTGGGCGAACTACCAGACAGCGATGCCGGGCACGCTCCGGTTGGTGCCTCCTTCGCATCGGCACTCTGCATTGGCACAGGACTACAGCAAGATGCAGCCGATGTTCATGGATGCGCAGCCTTCGTTCGAAGAGCTGCTCGATCAGCTGGCGCAGGCCGAGCACGAACTCAACCGCTGAAGCGCATCGCCCACCTTGAGCGGGCCTTCGATACCTCAGGCTGAACGGGTCTTTGCAGTCGTGCAGTTGAAGTGAAGGACGAACCCTTCGACGGACGGGCCCTCGACAAGCTCGGTCCCTGCTCAGGGCGAACGGATATCAAGCCGACGTGATCCACCGCACCCACCCACTCGCCTCCCCCAACCCCAACACCTCCCGCACCCCCGGCTCCATCGTCGCCAGCATCCCCTGCCGGAACGCCCAGCGCGTGCCGAAGGGCACCGTCAGCTTCACCACGTCGCGCAGGCACAGGCGCGCCAGGCGTTCGCCTTCGGGCGTGCGGGCCATGCAGCGCGCCTCGTACTCGCGCTGCAGTTGCTGCCATTGCGGCAGCGCCTCGGGTAGCTCGCTCATCCCCATCTCCTGCCCCACGCGCTGCCAGAAGGCCAGCAGCAGCGCGGTCTCATGCGCCTCTAGCTTCACCCGCGCATGCCGATCGTTCCAGCGCAGCGGCTCAAGAAAGAACGTGGCCAGCACGTAGCGATAGTCGCTCGCATCGGCCGGCACGTGGCGATGCACCTCGCGCAACCGCCGCAGCGCCGCTTGACCTGCCTCGCTGTCGAAGCCGTGGCAGATCAGCTCGCGCAGCGTCTGCCGCGTGCGCGCCAGCCGGGCCTGCGTCTGCGACACCAGCTGCGCATGCCCGTACAGCGTCGTCACCAGGTGCGCGATGCCCATCATGCGGATCAGCGCCAGGTAGGTGCCGATGCGAAACGTCATCCGGTGCCGGCCGTAGTACAGCGCCTCGATCTCCGTCACCTCGGTCCCGTGAAGTTGAGCTGCGCATTCTCGGCGAGCCCGCGGTCGACAATGCAGCATCCCAGCGTCCGTCCTGCCCGGAGCCCGCGATGTCCACCCCATCCTCCCCCTCAGCCACCGAGTTCGAAGCCCAGCTGCAAAGCTGGCGCCACCACCTGCACCGCCACCCCGAGACCGGCTTCAACGAGCGCCGCACCGCCGACCACGTGGCCCGCGTGCTCGAGCTGCTGGGCATCGAGGTGGAGCGCGGCATCGGCGGCACCGGCGTGGTGGGCACGCTGACGGTGGGCACCGGCCGCGGCGCGATCGGCCTGCGCGCCGACATGGACGCCCTCGCCCTCGCCGAAGCCGCCGAGGGCCGCGCCCATGCGTCGCTGAACCCCGGCTGCATGCACGCCTGCGGGCACGACGGCCACATGGCGATGCTGCTCGGCGCGGCACAGTTGCTCGCGCAGCGTCGGGATTTCGACGGCACGGTGCGCTTCATCTTCCAGCCCGCCGAAGAACACGGCCGCGGCGCGGCGGCGATGATGGCCGACGGCCTGTTCGAGCGCTTCCCGGTCGACGAGATCTACGGCGCGCACAACATGCCCGGCCTGCCGGTCGGCCACATCGCGACGCGCGTCGGCGGCATCATGGCCAGTGAAGACAACTTCGTGATCCGCATCACCGGCCGCGGCGGCCACGCGGCGCGGCCGCACATGGCCGTCGACCCGCTGGTGATCGGCGCCGAGATCGTGCTGGCGCTGCAGACCATCGTCGCGCGCTCGGTCGACCCCGGTCAGCCGGCCGTCGTCTCGTGCACCGAGTTCATCACCGACGGCATCCGCAACGCGCTGCCGACGCACGTCACGATCAAGGGCGATACGCGCAGCTACGCGCCCGAGGTTCAGGCGCTGCTCGCGCGGCGGATGCGCGAGCTGTGCGAGGGCATCTGCGCCGCGCATGGCGCGCGTTGCGAGGTGGAGTACACGCACGAGTTCGCGCCGACGGTGAACTGGCCGCAATGCGTGCCGGTGGCGGTGGCCGCGGCCACCGAGGTGGTGGGCGCCGACCGCGTTGACGACGAGGTCGCGCCGATGATGATCTCGGAAGATTTCGGGGCCTTCCTGCGCGTCGTGCCCGGCGCCTTCGTCTTCATAGGCAACGGCGATGGCGACAGCCCCGGCGCGGTGCCGCTGCACAACGCGCGCTACGACTTCAACGACGCGCTGCTGCCGATCGGCGCGCGCTTCTTCGCGGAAATCATTCGCCAGCGGCTGCCGCGGCGGGAGGCCTGAATGTTGTTCCTCAACCCGCGGGCCGATCGCCGGCCTTACGACGCCGCGCTGCAGGCGATCCTGAATGTGGAATCCGGGCGCGAGGGGCGGCGCTGGCTGCGCGCGTGGTCGCTGTTGAACGAAGGCGCCACGCCGCTGTGGCCTCTGCCGCGGCTGGCCGCGCAGCTGGGCATCGCGCATCTCGCGGTGAAGGATGAATCGACGCGCTCGCCGCTCGGCAGCTTCAAGGCGCTGGGGGCGCCGCTCGCGCTGCTGCGGCTGGTGCTGCGGCGCTGGCCCGATCGCGGCTGGCAGCCGGCCGACCTGCTGGCCGGGAAGCACGCGGCCGAACTGCGCGAGCTGGTCGTCATCAGCGCGACCGACGGCAACCACGGCCGCGCGCTCGCGGCAGCGGCGCAGAGCATCGGTTGCAGCTGCGTGATCGTGCTGCACGCCCACGTCAGCGCCGAGCGCGAGGCACCGATCGCCGCGTTCGGTGCCGAGATCGTCCGCATCGCCGGCGACTACGACGCGTCGGTGCGCGAAGCCGCGCGGCTCGCCGCGGCGAACGGCTGGACGGTCGTCTCCGACACCTCGTACGACGGCTACGAAGCCATCCCGCGCGACGTGATGCAGGGCTACGGCACGATCGCCGACGAGGTGCTGGAAGCCGGTGGTGCGCCGTTCACGCACGTCATCGTGCAAGGCGGTGTTGGTGGGCTCGCGGCGGGCATCGTCAGCCACTTCTGGGAGCGTTTCGGCGCGCAGCGGCCTGTGTTCATCGTCGTCGAGCCGGAGCAGGCCGATTGCCTGCTGCAGAGCGCGCGCAGCGGCCGGGCCGCGCGCGCCAGTGGCTCGGTCGATTCGGTGATGGCGGGGCTGGCCTGCGGCGAGACTTCGCCGCTCGCGTGGCGCTTCTTGCAGCCGGCCGTCGATGCCTTCTTGGCGGTGGATGACGATGCAGCCGTGCAAGCGATGCGCACGCTCGCCGAAGGCAGCGCCGGCGATGTGCCGGTGCTCGCCGGTGAATCGGGAGCGGCCGGGCTCGCAGGCTTGATCGCGTTGCTGGCCGATCGCGACGCAGCCCGGCAGCTCGGCCTCGACGCGAACGCCCGCGTGCTGCTGTTGAACACCGAGGGCGCGACGGCGCCGGGTGTCTACGAATCGCTCACCGGTCAATCGCCCGATGCGGTGCTGGCGGCGCAGGCCGCGTGGCGCGCGCGCGATGGCATTGACGACGCAGCGCTGCTGGCGCGCATCGACCAACACGCCCGCATCGGCGCGATCGACGGCGGCGGCGTCTGCCGCATCGCGCTGACCGATGCCGATCGCGCGGGCCGCGAGCAGCTGGTGCAGTGGATGAAGGAGGCCGGGCTCGAGGTGCACGTCGACCAGATCGGCAACCTCTTCGGCATCCGCGCCGGCACGTACGACCTGGCGCCGGTGATGACCGGCTCGCACATCGACACCGTCGCCACCGGCGGCCGGTACGACGGCATCTATGGCGTGATGGCCGGGCTGGAGGTCGTGCGCTGGCTCGACGCGAAAGGCGTGCGCACGCGCCGCCCGCTGGTGGTCGCTGCCTTCACCAACGAGGAAGGCGTGCGCTTCATGCCCGACATGATGGGCTCGCTGGTGCATGCCGGCGGGCTGCCGCTGCAGCAGGCGCTCGACACGATCGGCACCGACGGCGCGCGGCTCGGCGACGAGCTGCAGCGCATCGGCTTCGCCGGATCCATGCGCTGCGGCACGATCCGCCCGCATGCCTTCGTCGAACTGCACATCGAGCAGGGGCCGGTGCTGGAGGCCGAGGGCATCGCGATCGGCGCGGTGCACGACCTCCAAGGCATCTCATGGCAGTCGATCAGCATCCAGGGCCAGTCGAACCACGCCGGCACCACGCCGATGCACCTGCGCCGAGACGCCGGCCACTGCGCGGCGGCCATCGCGGTCTTCGTGCGCGAGCTGGCGCTGCGCTTCGGCGGTTCGCAGGTCGGCACGGTCGGCGCGATCGAGCTGCACCCGAACCTGATCAACGTGATCGCGTCGCGCGCGACGCTGACGGTCGACCTGCGCAACACCGACGAGGCCACGCTGCAGCGTGCCGAGGCCGAGCTGGCCGGCTTCGTGCAGCGGCTCGCGGCCGAGCAAGGCGTGACGATCACCGCGCACTCTCTGGCGCGTTTCGAGCCGGTGCGTTTTGACGAGCGGCTGGTCGGCCGCATCGAGCAGGCCGCCGCGGCGCGTGGGCTCACGCAGCGGCGCATCACGTCGGGCGCGGGGCACGACGCGCAGATGATCGCGCGCATCGCGCCGTCGGCGATGATCTTCGTGCCCAGCCGCGGCGGCATCAGCCACAACCCGCGGGAGTTCACGGCGCCCGGGCAGCTGCGCGATGGCGCGAACGTGCTGCTCGATGTGCTGCGGGCGCTGGCGGACGAATAGCAAATCACCCCGTTCGCCATGAGCCTGTCGAAGGGCCTGCGCGCATGGCACCAAGGCTTCGACAAGCTCAGCCCGAACGGCAGAACACCCGTTCACCCTGAGCCCGTCGAAGGGCCTGCGCGCTTGGCACCAGGGCTTCGACAAGCTCAGCCCGAACGGTGGAAAACCCGTTCGCCCTGAGCCTGTCGAAGGGCCTGCGCGCTTGGCACCAAGGCTTCGACAAGCTCAGAAGGTGTGAACCAATCCCCGTGTTTGACGTTGAGGAGCCCATGAGCACAAACACCAAGGCGACGGGGAGTGAAGAAGGCACGGGGGAACTGTTCGAGCAAGGTGCGGTGCCGGTGCCGGCAGAGGCCGGGCAGCCGCGTGCACAGGCTGAGGTCTCGCCGAGATTGATGCGCGCACAACGTGACCAAGTCGAGTTGCGTGCGTGGGACCTGGACTCGTCGCTGGCGCGCGATCACGCGGCGCGCACCGTGTGGGCGTTCGTGCAATCGGTGGACATGACGGCGGTGTACGCGGGGATGAAGGCGGTGCAGGGCCACCCCGGGCGCCCCGGGATTGATCCGGCGATCCTGATGGCGCTGTGGTTGTGGGCGACGCTGGACGGGGTGGGTTCGGCCCGAGAGATCGACCGGTTGTGCGAGCGAGACGACGCCTATCGATGGCTATGTGGTGGCGTCGGGGTGAACTACCACGCATTGGCGGACTTCCGCAGTGGCCATGCGCAGTGGCTGGATGCGCAACTCACGCGCAGTGTGGCGTCGCTGCTGGAGCGCCGGCTGGTCAGCCTGAACGTGGTGTCGCAAGACGGGCTGCGGGTGAGGGCATCGGCCAAGGCCTCGAGCATGCGCCGCAAGGAGCGGCTACAGCAGTTGCTGGCTCAGGCGAGCGCGCAGGTGCAGGCGCTCAAGACGGAACTCAACGAGGATGCGGGGGCGAGCAGCCGGCGCAAGCAGGCTGCACAGGAGCGCGCCGCGCGTGAGCGCGAGCAGCGGCTGATGCAAGCGCTGGCGACGATGCACAAGATCGAACAGCAGAGCGAGGCGAACAAGCCCAAGCGCAAGTCCCCCAGGAAGCCCGGGCAAGACAAGGACGATCCGCCTGGGCCGGCGAAGCCACAGGCCAAGCGCGAGCCGCGGGTGAGCACGAGCGACCCCGATGCCCGGGTGATGAAGATGGCCGACGGCGGCTTCCGTCCGGCGTTCAACGCCCAACTGGTGGTGGATGCCGAGACGCAGATCATTGCTGCGGTGGAGGTGGTCAACAGCGGCAGCGACATGCAGCAACTCGCACCGATGCACGCCGCGTTGCAAGGGCGCTATGGCGTCATGCCCGGGCATTGGCTGGCCGATGGGGGCTTCGCCAAGTTCGACGCCATCGAGCACCTGGCCCGCCAAGGTACCCAGGCCGTGGTGCCACCGCCGAAGAGCCGCCACCATCCAGAGGTGGATCCGTGTGCACCGCATGATGGCGACAGCGCGACCATCGCGAAGTTGCGCCAGCTCATGAGCACTTGCGAAGGGCAGGCGCTGTACCGCCGGCGGGCAGCCACGGTCGAATGCGCCAACGCGCAATTGCGTCGACGTGGACTGCAGCAGTTCAACGTGCGAGGTCTGCTCAAGGCACGAGCCGTTCTCTTGTGGCACGCCCTGGCGCACAACCTGATGCGCATGGCGAAGTTGAACCATGCGTTCGCGAGCTGAGCCTGAACCCCGTCTGGAGCGGGCACTGGGCGCCCTCGGATCGCCCTATGGCGACGCCGATGACATCACGCAACAGACGAGTGCGGCGCACAGGATCGCACCGTCAACCCCAGGTCCTGAACCTCACGACGCCCGCGTCCACGAGGTTCAGGCTTCAGATACGATTCCTTCACAGGTTCTCAGC
>NZ_JBFULV010000110.1:0-20090 GCF_054049715.1 Rhizobacter sp. P5_C2
ACCCCAACATGACGCAGGTCAGCGCACCACGCCCGCCGGCACCGCCGCGCGCCGCGCCGCCGGCCGCGCGCATCCGCGGCGAAGACCTGACCCCGACCACCACGATGCCCGGCGTGCGCCCGGCCCGGCCGTCGCTGATGACCTCGGCCCCGATGCCGTTGGCGCCGATGCCGCCCACGGCCCCCGCGCCGGTCACTCCGCCCGTCGCGATGCAGCCGCCGCCCGCCGCCCGGGCCTACGCCGCCGGCGACACCACGCCCGAGGCCTTGTGGGCCGCGTTCTGCGAAGGCGCCGGCATCCACCTGCAGCCGCCGCAGGGCCTGAACCCGGCGCTGATGAAGGTGATCGGCGAGGTACTGCGCCATTCGGTGGACGGCACGCTGAAGCTGGTCGCCACGCGGGCCGCCGCCAAGCAGGAGCTGCGCGCCGACGTGACGATGATCCAGGCGCGCAACAACAACCCGCTGAAGTTCTCGCCCGACGCCGGCACCGCGATCGAGCAGCTGCTGCAGCCGCCGATGCGCGGTTTCATGGTCGGCCCGGCCGCGGTGCACGACGCGATGGACGACCTGGTCGGCCATGCGATCGGCACGATGGTGGGCATGCGCGCCGCGCTCGAAGGCGTGTTGAAGCGCTTCGAGCCTTCGCAGCTCGAGGGCAAGCTCTCCGGCAACAGCGTGCTCGACAGCGTGCTGCCGATGAACCGCCGCGCCAAGCTGTGGGAGCTGTACCTGCAGCACTACCAGCGCATCCACGACGACGCCCAGGAGGATTTCCACGAGCTGTTCGGCAAGGCCTTCATCAAGGCCTATGAAGACCAGCTGGACCGCCTGGACGCAGAGCGTCACCCCGGCGGCACCTGATCCCCATCGATATCCCAAGCCGCCGCACAGGACGCATGGCCATGCTGCAAGTCGAGATCGCCGCCCGCAGCGAGGTGGGCGGGCGAAGCCGCAACGAGGACGACCTGCGCCACGGCGTCAGCGGGCCCTTCTGCTATGCCGTGCTGGCCGACGGGGCCGGTGGGCACCGGGGTGGCAACGTCGCCTCCGACATGGTCGTGCGGATGACCGCGCTCGGTCTGCAGTCGGCCACGCAGGCCACGCCCGAGTACCTGACCCAGCTGGTGTGCGACACGCATGCGGCGATCAACGAGCAGCAGCAGGGCAAGCGCAGCGCCGAGCGCATGCACGCGACGCTGGTCGCACTGTGGATCGACACGCGGCGCGAGGAGGCGCTGTGGACGCACGTCGGCGATTCGCGCCTGTACATGCTGCGCCACGGCCGCGTGTGCCACGTGACGCGCGACGACAGCGTCGTGCAGCGCATGGTCGACGCCGGCTACCTGACGCCGGAAGAAGCGGTCGACCACCCGCACAAGAACCAGCTGCTCGGCGCGATGGGCACCGAAGGCCCGGTCGAGCCGAGTACGCTCGAGACGCACATGCCCATCGAAGACGGCGACGCCTTCCTGCTGTGCTCCGACGGCTGGTGGGACCTGTTCTCGAAGCGGGCGATCGAGGCGGCCTTTGCCGCCGCCGATTCGGCCGAGGACTGGCTGGACCGCATGGGCGAGACCATCCGCGCCGCGGCCAAGCCGAAGCAGGACAACTACAGCGCGGTCGCGGTGTGGATCGGCGATCCGTCGGAAACCACCCGGATGTCGGGGTTGTGGGAAGACGACAGCGCCGGCAAGACCCCTTGAACGCGGGCACCTTCGATCGTGGGGGGCGTGACCTTGGTCGCTTCCGACGGCAGGCGGCACCGGTCATGATCACGGAATCTGTACGGAGGTCCCTGATGGACACGCTGAGCTTCAATTTCTCTTCTTCGCTGCGCCGCACGGCCGGGCTGGTACTGGTCGCTGCGTTCGCCACCTCGTCGTGGGCCCAGGACATGGGCGACACCCGGGTGCTGAAGGGCAACAAGGTCACCGAGGCCAACCTGCTGGACGCGCTGACGCCGCCGCCGGAGCCGGTCGTCACGCGCAGCCTGAAAGTGAGCCGCGATGGCGCCGGTGTCTCGACGCCCGAGCGCAAGGCGAGTGCCTCGCTGCTGATCACGTTCCTGACCAATTCGTCGGAGCTGACCGAATCGGCCAAGCAGCAGCTCGACGTGGTGGCCGGCGCGCTGAAGAACGACCGGCTGGCCGACTACAGCTTCAACGTCGAAGGCCACGCCGACCCGCGCGGCAACCCCGACGCGAACATGGTGCTGTCGCAGCAGCGCGCCGAGAGCGTGCGCGACTACCTGGTGACGACGCACAGCATCGCCGCCGACCGGCTGAAGGCCGAGGGCAAGGGCGATCACGACCTGCTGAACCGCGCGGTGCCGGCGGCGCCGGAGAACCGGCGGGTGACGATCGTGACGAACACGAAGTAGGCTGAGATCAGCCGGGTCAATCGCTCCGACCGTCAGATCTCTTTTCTTCGAGCGCAACGAACCCGATCGGACGCTTGTGCGGATCGGGCGGGCGCATCAGTTCGCGGAGCGCTTCGAACAGTTGTTTGAGTTGGCCGCGGGTGTTGCGGCTGAATGTGTCATGCGAGAGCGCAAGACCGGCCGTCTTCTCTTCCAGATCGTCCAGCCGCACGGCGAGGTCGGCATGGGCTGCGGCCACCGCCTTGAGTCGCACGAACGCCCGCACGACGTAGATGCCCATGTCGATGGCACGGCTCGATGCGAGCACGTTCGACGCCTGAATGGCACCGTGTTCGGTAAAGGCCCAGGGAGCCGTCCGCGAGAATTTCAGCTTTCGGAGGTGGTCACAGTTTGTGACCACCTCGGCCTTCTCTTCCGGGCTCAACGAAAGCAGGAAGTCGGCTGGAAATCGACGGAGGTTGCGCCTGACCGCTTGGTTCAGCACCTTGGTGGTGACGCCGTACAACGCCGCCAGATCGGCATCGATGATCACCCGCTGACCTCGCACGACCAGGATTCGGTCTTCGATCTGCGGCTGTTGGTCATCGGACTTGTCGGACGTGCCGGCTTCCTTGGAAGATGCCAGCCCTGGAGTGAAAGTTGCTCGCTTCATGGCGCCGCAGTCTCGCTGAGACCGTCTGTGCAGACACCGGTACAGACCGCCCTCGCGTAACATCCGACGCCATGTCCGACATGCTCGTCACGCTCTACAAGCTGCCACCGCTCGATGACGCGCTGGCCGCAGTGCACCGCCATGGCATCACCGTGCGGCGCGCGCTTGCGCCCGAGAAGCCGCTCATCCTGGCCTGGGCGGCCGAGCACTTCCCCGGCTGGGTGGCCGAGATCGACGTCGCGATCGGGCGCTTGCCCGTCGCCTGCTTCATCGCGGTTCGCGAACAGCAGATCGTCGGCTTCGCGTGCCATGACGCGACCTGCAAGAACTTCTTCGGCCCCGAGGGCGTGCTCGACGCGGTACAAGGCCAGGGTGTCGGCCGGGCGCTGCTGCTGGCCGCGCTGCACGCGCAACGCGAACTGGGCTATGCCTACGCGGTCATCGGCAGCGCCGGGCCGAAGGCGTTCTACGAGAAGGCCGTCGGCGCGGTGGTGATCGAAGGCTCGTCGCCGGGCATCTACGCCGGCATGCTGCGGGCCGAGTCCAGTTGACGAGACACTTCGAGCGCTCCTGATTCACACCCTCCGCCTCACCGGCCGCTGCGCAAGTGGCGGAACGGGCAGGCGAATGGGGATGTCGGAAGTCACGGATCGAGTTCCTGGCCCCCGCGCTCTTGCGGCGGCAGGTCTTGCGATGACAGCTCCACCGACGATTCGATTGATGGGTCGAACTGTCCCGACGAAGAGGACGCCGAACCTGCCTCGCTGGCGTCATCCGTCGAAGCGTCCTGCGGTTGCTGCTGACCTGAAAGTCTTTTGCCCAGCTCCATGCTCAGAAAATAGGCTCCAACGCTTACCAAGCCCGTTGTCAATGCGACACCTCCCAAGCCAACTGCCGCCCCCGCGCTGCAATTGAACTCATTGAGTACGATCCCCACCCCGCACCCCATGATCCCCAGATTCGAAATAAGGGCTGGGATGCCAACAACCACCGCAGTACCCGCCAAGCACCCGGCAAGAGATTTCAAAAAAATCTTGGCACAAGACCTGACTTCCTCTACCTCTGCGCCGACACCCTCCTTCTGTTTTTGTTCCTCTCGGCTGTCTTTTCGCCCCATGACAAAACTGCTCCGTGATTCGCTGATGCTCGCGCGCATGTCAGATTCCCGTGAGCTGTGAAAGTACGGTTTCAGACGATCGCGATGCCGGGCACGCCCGCGCCGGTCGCTGTGCAGACGACTCTCTTGAATCAACGGGGTTGCTGCGCAGGTCGTCGAGCATTCCGGGTATTCGCGTGTTCATGGCCACTCCGATCTTTGAGAAGTTGTAGAGACGATGCATGTCCGAATCGAACCCGCGCATTGCAGGTTGCTGATCCGGACACCGCATGAGTGGCCAGAACGCCGATTCGGTTCCAGCACGGGCCATCTCTTCGCCAGGGCCTCGTCACCCTGTGGGCATGGGTGTGTCAGCCCCTGACAGCTGCTTGATCGGGCGTTGCCGGCTGGACTGGAGCATCGGGCTCCTCGGGCAATGCAAGAACCAATTGGGCGAGATGATCCCCACCAAAGGTCAGCCCCAGATAGACACCCGTTGCGACGGCCATTGCCGTTTCCAAGCCAGCAACACCGCACACGAACGCGGTAGCCAGCGCCGATACCCTCAATTGATTCAGGCTCGTCTGGATGCCACGGCCCACGAGGAATCCTCTGGCGGCTACGAGCGCCGCCCTGATCTTGCCCCGAAGATCGCACCCAGGTCCTTGCCCCTCGGGTACCGCGACGGGATTCACGACGACGCGACCGCTTGCGACACCCGAGGCCGATGCTGATGTTCCGTTCATGTCAGTTCCTTGCGCTGTGAAGACACTGCATGAGTGAACCACCGCCTGGATTTCGTTCCCGCAGGGGCAAGGTTCTCGCGCGGCTCTCCGTCCATCGCTCCCGCGATGGCAACCCGCATCGACACCGATCGACTCAGTCGACCAGCCGCCCCTGCTTCAGCCGCAGCACCCGATCACAGCGCTTCGCCAGCGCCTCGTCGTGCGTGACCATCACGAAGGCCGTGCCCTGTACGCGCGCCAACTCCAGCATCAGCACGAACACCCCATCGGCCGTCTCGCGGTCGAGGTTGCCGGTCGGCTCGTCGGCGAGCACGCAGGCCGGCTTGCCGGCCAATGCCCGCGCGATCGCGACGCGCTGGCGCTCGCCGCCCGACAGCTCCGACGGCCGGTGGTGCACGCGCGCCGCCAGGCCCACCTGCGCGAGCACCGCCTCGGCCTGCTCACGCGCCTCGGGCTGCGTCAGTCGGCGAATGCGCAGCGGCATCGCGACGTTGTCGAGCGCGGTGAACTCCGGCAGCAAATGGTGGAACTGGTAGACGAAGCCCAGGTGCCGGTTGCGCCAGACGCCCTGCTCCGTCGCGTTCATGTGCGAGAAATCGCGGCCCTTCAGCTGCACCGCGCCGCTGGTGGGTGCCTCGAGCCCGCCCATCAGGTGCAGCAGCGTGCTCTTGCCCGAGCCCGATGCACCCACCACCGCCACCGTCTCGCCGGCCCGCACGCTGAGCGCCACGCCCTGCAGCACGTGCACGTCGAGCCCGCCTTCGCTGAAGCGCTTGTGCAGCGCCTGCGCATCGATCACCAGTTCGCGCGAGTCACTCATAGCGTAGTGCCTCCGCCGGTTGGACGCGGCTCGCGCGCCAGCTCGGGTAGAGCGTCGCGACGAACGACAGCACCAGCGAGATCAGCGTGATCGGCACGATGTCGGCGGCCTGCGGGTCGCTCGGCATGCGGCTGATCAGGTAGATGCTCGGCGGCAGGAAGCTGGTACGCAGCAGGTGCTCGATGAACGGCACGATCACGTCGATGTTCAGCGCGATCAGCAGCCCGAAGCCGACGCCCGACAGCGTGCCGATGATGCCGGACGCCGCGCCCTGCACCATGAAGATGCCCATGATCGAGCGCGGGCTCGCGCCCAGCGTGCGCAGGATCGCGATGTCGGCCTGCTTGTCGGTGACGGTCATCACGAGGGTCGAGACGAGGTTGAAGGCGGCCACCGCGACGATCAGCGTCAGGATGATGAACATCAGGCGCTTCTCGAGCTGCACCGCGGAGAACCAGTTGCGGTTGGTGCGCGTCCAGTCGCTGACGATGAACTGCGGACCGAAGGCCTGCGACAGCTGCTCGGCGACGTCGCGCGCCTGGAACAGGTCCTTCAGGCGCAGTTGCACGCCGGTCGGGCCTTCGGTGCGGAACAGCTTGGCGGCATCGTCGACGTGGATCATCGCGAGGCCGCTGTCGTATTCGTAGTGGCCGGCGTTGAAGGTGCCGACCACCGACATCTGCTTGAGCCGCGGCACCACGCCGGCCGGCGTGACCTGCCCGCCGGGCGCGACGATCGTGATCTTGTCGCCCTCGTGCACGCCGAGCGAACTCGCAAGCCCGATGCCGAGCACGATGCCCCATTCGCCGGGCACGAGCTTGGACAGCGTCTTGTCCTTGATCTCGGCGGCGAGGTCGGTGACCGTGGCTTCATCGTCCGGCGAGATGCCGCGGATGATCGCGCCGCGCATGTCGTCGCCGCGCGCGACCAGCGCCTGCGCCGCGATGAACGGCGCCGCGCCGATCACCTGCGGGTTCTCGCGCGCCTGCTTCGCGGTGAGGTGCCAGTCGGGCAGCGCCTGCCCCTGGCCGTCCATCACCTCGACGTGGGCGACGACCGACAGCATGCGGTCGCGCACTTCCTTCTGGAAGCCGTTCATCACCGACAGCACGATGATCAGCGCCGCGACGCCGAGCGCGATGCCGAGCATCGAGACGCCGGAGATGAAGGAGATGAAGCCGTTGCGCCGGCCGGTGCGGCCGGCACGTGTGTAGCGCACGCCGATTTGTAGTTCGTAGGGCCAATTCATAGGTGCGCGGATGCTACCCGGAATGCCCTCCGGATCGCGCCGGTCACAGGCGCTCGATGCGGGCGAAGGCGCTGTGGTTGTGGATCGACTCGAAGTTCTCGACATCGACCGTGTAGCGCCCGATCCGCGGGTCGGCATTCAGGGCCAGCGCCACATCGCGCACCAGGTCCTCGACGAACTTCGGGTTCTCGTAGGCGTGCTCGGTGACCCACTTCTCGTCGGCGCGCTTCAGCATCGGCCAGATCTCGCTCGACGCCGCGTTCTCGGCGAAGCGCACCAATTCGCCCCACGGCACGTCCTGCAGCAGCTCGGCGCGGATCGTCACGTGCGAACGCTGGTTGTGCGCGCCGTAGTCGGAGATCTCCTTCGAGCACGGGCACAGCGACTTCACCGGCACCAGCACCTGCGACCACACGACCGGCTTGCCGTCGCGCATCTCGGCGACCCAGCTGCCCTGGTAGTCGAGCAGGCTCTCGACACCCGACACCGGCGCGCGCTTGCGGATGAAGAACGGAAACTTCACCTCGACGCGGCCGTGCGTCGCGTGCAGCTTCTCGATCATCTCGGCGAAGCGCAGCTTCAGGCCGTCGGCATCGAGCGGTTCGTGCAGCGCATCGAGCCACGCGACGAAGCGCGACATGTGCGTGCCCTTCTGCTCGGCCGGCAGCGCCACGTCGAGCTCCCACTGGCCGATCGTCGGCTGCACGGTCTTGCCGAACTTCAGCTGCAGCGGGTAGCGCACATCCTTCACGCCGACACGCTGGATCGCCAGGTGCCGCTCGTCGCGCTCGCTCTGCGTGTCGGGAATGTGCAGCGCGTCTTTCAAATTCGTCATGTGATTCATGTCGGACTTCTATCTGTCAACGGCCTGAAGGATGACAGGAATCGATGCGCCCCATGCGCGAAAGGGCTTGACGACGCCGTTCAAACGGGCTCAGCGGTGGGTGGCTGCCGGCCTCACCAGCGCCGGGCGCGCACCGAAGCGCTTCAGCACCGACTGCTCGATGCCCGCCGCATCCAGCCCGCATGCCGCCAGCAGCTTGGCCGGATCGCCATGCTCGACGAACACGTCGGGCAGGCCCAGCTGCAGCACCGGGATCTCGATCCTCGCGGCCTGCAGTGCCTCGAGCACGGCGCTGCCGGCTCCGCCTTGCAAGCAGCCCTCTTCGACCGTGACGATCGCATCGTGCGTGCGGGCCAGCTCGGCCACCAGCTCGGCATCGAGCGGCTTCACGTAGCGCATGTTGGCCACGGTCGCGCCCAACGCCTCGCCGGCCGCCAGCGCCGGGTACAGCAACGTGCCGAAGGCCAGGATCGCGATGCGCTCGCCGCGGCGGCGCACCTCGCCCTTGCCCCAGGGCAGCGACGTCAGTTCGGGGTCGATCGCGACGCCGGCACCGGCACCACGCGGGTAGCGCACCGCCACCGGGTGGTCCTGCTCGAACGCGGTGGTGAGCAGTTGGCGGCACTCGCGCTCGTCGGCCGGCGCGAGCACGCTCATGTTCGGAATGCAGCGCAGGAACGCGATGTCGTAGGCGCCCGCGTGCGTTGCGCCGTCACCGCCGACCAGGCCCGCGCGGTCGAGTGCGAACACCACCGGCAGGTTCTGGATCGCGACGTCGTGCACCAGCTGGTCGTACGCACGCTGCAGGAAGGTGGAATAGATCGCGACCACCGGCTTCAGCCCTTCGCAGGCCAGGCCCGCGGCGAAGGTGACGGCATGCTGCTCGGCGATGCCGACGTCGTGGTAGCGCTCGGGGAAGCGCTTCTCGAACTCGACCATGCCCGAGCCCTCGCGCATCGCCGGCGTGATGCCGATCAGCCGCTTGTCCTTCTCGGCCATGTCGCACAACCACTGGCCGAAGATCTGCGTGAAGGTCGGCGGCTTGCCGGACTTGACCTTCGGGAAACCCTCGGCCGGATCGAACTTGCCCGAGGCCGCGTGGTACTTGACCGGATCGGCCTCGGCCAGCTTGTAGCCGTAGCCCTTCTTCGTGACGACGTGCAGGAACTGCGGGCCCGGCCGGTCGCGCAGGTTCTCGAGCGTGGGGATCAGCGAATCGAGGTCGTGGCCGTCGATCGGGCCGACGTAGGTGAAGCCGAACTCCTCGAAGATCGTGCCGGGCACGACCATGCCCTTCGCATGCTCCTCGAAGCGGCGCGCCAGCTCGAACAGCGGCGGCGCGTTCTTCAGCACCGATTTCGCACCCTCGCGCGCGGCGGCGTAGAACTTGCCGCTCATCAGCCGCGCCAGGTACTTGTTCAGCGCACCGACCGGCGGCGAGATCGACATGTCGTTGTCGTTCAGCACCACCAGCATGTTGGCCTGCGACACGCCGGCGTTGTTCAGCGCCTCGAAGGCCATGCCGGCGGTCATCGCGCCGTCGCCGATGATCGCCACCGAGCGGCGCTCCTCGCCCTTCAGCTTGGCGGCCATCGCCATGCCGAGCGCGGCCGAGATCGAGGTCGACGAGTGCGCGGTGCCGAAGGTGTCGTACTCGCTCTCGTCGCGCCGCGGAAAGCCCGACAGCCCGCCCGCCTGGCGCAGCGTGGCCATGCGCTCGCGCCGGCCGGTGACGATCTTGTGCGGGTAGGTCTGGTGGCCGACGTCCCACACCAGCCGGTCGTGCGGCGTGTTGAAGACGTGGTGCAGCGCGACGGTGAGCTCCACCGTGCCGAGGTTGGACGACAGGTGCCCGCCGGTCTCGGCGACGCTGTGCAGCAGGAAGTCGCGCAGCTCGCTCGACAGCTGCTGGAGCTCGACGCGCGACAGCCGGCGAATGTCGGCCGGGCTCTGGATGGTGTGCAGCAGGGTGTGGTTCATCGGCGGCTCAGGAATCACGTTCGACCACTTTGTCGGCCAGCATGTCCAGCAGGCGGGTGCTCGGGAGGCCGCTGCGCACCAGCGCCGCATGGGCCTGGTCGCGCAGCTGCGCGGCATGCCGGCGCGCGGGCTCCAGGCCCAGCACGCTGACGTAGGTCGGCTTGTTGTTGTCCATGTCCTTGCCGGCGGTCTTGCCGAGGGTTTCGGAAGCCTGCGTCACGTCGAGGATGTCGTCGACCACCTGGAACGCCAGGCCCAGGGCGTCACCATACTCCGCCAGGGCCTGCCAGGCCACCGGATTCGTGCGGCCGCAGGCCGCCCCCATCAGCACGCTGGCCTGCAGCAGGGCGCCGGTCTTGCGGTGGTGCATGTCGCGCAGCGTGCGCTCGTCGAGGGTGGCCCCGATGCTGGCCAGGTCGATCGCTTGGCCGCCGGCCATCCCGGCATGGCCGGCCGAGCGCGCCAGCAGCGAGCACAAGCGGGCCTGCAGCGCCGGCTCGACGCCCTCGTCGGGCGTCAGCACCTCGAAGGCCAGCGCCTGCATCGCGTCGCCGGCCAGCATCGCCTGCGCTTCGCCGTATTGCACGTGCACCGTCGGCTTGCCGCGGCGCAGCACGTCGTTGTCCATGCAGGGCATGTCGTCGTGGATCAGCGAGTAGGCGTGGATCAGTTCCACCGCGCAGGCGGCCCGCAGCGCTGCTTCGCACTGGCCGTCGACCGCCCGGGCCGCGGCGAGCACCAGCAGCGGGCGCAGCCGCTTGCCGCCGTCGAGCACGCCGTAGCGCATGGTCTGGCCGAGGCCGGCCGGTGCCTCGACCGGCACCCAGCGCGACAGCGCGGCTTCGACCGATTCCAGCTCGGTGCGTGCCCATTCATCGAATTCGATCAAACTCATCCCCCGGACCACGGCTTCAGTTGGCCATCTTCGAGCACCTGCACCTGCCGCTCGACGGCGCTCAGGCGCTCGCGGCAGTAATTGAGCAGATCTGCACCCCTCTTGTAGCTTTCAAGCAGCTTCTCCAGCGGAAGCTGTCCACCTTCCATCGCGATGACCAGGCGCTCCAGCTCGGACAGGGCGTCTTCGTAGCTGGCGGGCGCATCGGTCTGCGCAGGGGTGGAAGAGGTCTTCGGCATGTCGTGACACAAAAACAAGCATTGTAGTCAGCGGCCATCCCGCGATCCACGACCCGGCGGCGGCTTCATCACTTCATCCCCCCAAAGAGGGACGACGTGCGGCGCCGCAGCTACAATCCCGCCCTCGCTGGTTCCAACGCGCCGTGCGCAGCGAGACCTCCCACCCCCGGCAGCGCCCCGTGGTGGCACGTTCACATCGGTTATAGGAGACCCTCGGGATCATGTCCGACCTGAGCCTCGCACTTCCTGCTCTCGAGCGCCAAAACACCCAACTCCCCGTTTCCGCGTACTTCGACGACGACCTCCATCGCCGCGAGATGGAGCTCATCTTCCAGCATGGGCCCCGCTACCTGGGGCACGAACTCGCGGTTCCCGACATCGGTGACCACTACGCCCTGCCCCAGGAGGGCGAGGGCCGCGCGCTGGTGCGCACCGCACAAGGGATCGAGCTGATCTCCAACGTCTGCCGGCACCGCCAGGCGGTGATGCTGCGCGGGCGCGGCAACACCGGCAGCCACATCGTGTGCCCGCTGCACCGCTGGACCTACGACCTGAAGGGGCAGCTGATCGGCGCGCCGCACTTCCCGGCCGACCCCTGCCTGCACCTGAACCGCTACAAGACGCAGACCTGGAACGGCATGGTCTTCGAGGCCAACGGCCGCGACGTGGCCGCCGACCTGGCCGGCCTCGGTCCGCGCGCCGACCTGGACTTCAGCGGCTACGTGCTCGACCGCGTGCACATGCACGAGTGCGACTACAACTGGAAGACCTTCATCGAGGTCTACCTGGAGGACTACCACGTCGGGCCGTTCCACCCGGGGCTGAGCCAGTTCGTCAGCTGCGACGACCTGGCCTGGGAGTTCGGCCGCCACCATTCGGTGCAGACGGTCGGCCCGAAGAACGCGCTCGCGAAGGCCGGCTCCGACACCTACCGCAAGTGGCACGACGCGGTGCTGGCGTTTCGCAGCGGCCGCTTCGACAACCCGGTGCCGGCGCACGGCGCGATCTGGCTCACCTATTACCCGAACGTGATGGTCGAGTGGTACCCGCACGTGCTGGTGGTGTCGACGCTGTACCCGAAGGGGCCGCAGAAGACGCTGAACGTCGTCGAGTTCTTCTACCCGGAAGAGATCGCGGCTTTCGAGCGCGAGTTCGTCGACGCGAACCAGGCGGCCTACCTCGAGACCTGCGTCGAGGACGACGAGATCGCGCTGCGCATGGACGCCGGCCGGCGCGCGCTGCACGAGCGCGGCGACAACGAGGTCGGCCCGTACCAGACGCCGATGGAAGACGGCATGGAGGAGTTCCATGCGTGGTACCGCAAGGCGATGAAGCTCGCCGTGTGACGGGGCATCGCGCGCCGGGTGAGAATCGCCCGATGCGCTCCGCCCCCGTCCTGATGATCCTCGCGTCGTTCCTGTTCGCCAGCATGGGGGTCTGCGTGAAGCTCGCGTCCGCCTACTACCCGGCCGGCGAGATCGTCTTCTACCGCGGCCTGACCGGCACGCTGCTGCTGGCGGCGCTCACGCGCTGGCGCGGCGGCACCTTGCGCACCAACGTGCCATCGATGCACTTCTGGCGCAGCCTGACCGGCGTGTCGGCGCTGTGCCTGTGGTTCTACTCGATCGGCAACCTGCCGCTGGCGACGTCGATGACGCTGAACTACATGTCGTCGGTATGGATGACGCTGTTCCTGATCGGCGGCGCCGCGGTGCTGGGCACCGCCCGCGTCGACGGCCGGCTGATCGCGACGGTGCTGTGCGGCTTCATCGGCGTCGGGCTGATCCTGCGGCCGACGATCGCCGAGAACCAGCTGTGGCACGGCCTGATCGGGCTGCTGTCGGGCGTGGTCTCGGCCACCGCCTACCTGCAGGTCTCGGCGCTCGGCAAGGCGGGCGAGCCGGAATCGCGCATCGTCTTCTACTTCTCGCTCGGCGGCGTGCTGGCCGGCGCGCTCAGCATGCTGTGGAACGGCGTGCATGCGCACACCTGGACCGGCGCGGCACTGCTGCTGGCCGTCGGCCTGCTGGCGACCACCGCGCAACTGCTGATGACCCGGGCCTACAGCACCGGCAAGACGCTGGTCAACGCGAGCCTGCAGTACCTGGGCATCGCGTTCTCGTTCGCGTACGGCGTGCTGATCTTCAGCGATCCGGTCACCTGGATGGCGCTGGCCGGCATGGTGCTGATCGTGGGGGCCGGGCTCGCCGCGCTGCGGCTGCGCCAGGAGTCTCCGCCGCAGCGCGACATTTCCGTCCTGCCCGAAAGCTGAAAGGCCCTCCGATGATCCGACCGCCGCTGATCTCCGCTTCCGAACTGCAACAGGCGCTGGACCAAACCCAGCCGCCACTGGTGCTCGACTGCAGCTTCGACCTCGCCGATGCCACCGTCGGCGAGCGCAGCTTCCGCGAGGGCCACATCCCCGGCGCGCTGTACGTGAACCTGAACGAGGACCTGTCGGGCCCGAAGACCGGCCGCAATGGCCGTCACCCGCTCGCCGATCGCGGCGACTACGCGCGCTGGATGGGCGGCATCGGCATCGTGCCGGGGCGCGAGGTCGTCGTGTACGACCGCCAGGCGGCGATGTATGCGGTGCGCGCCTGGTGGGTGCTGCTGTGGATGGGCCACCCGGCGGTGCGCGTGCTCGATGGCGGGCTCGCTGCGTGGCAGGCGGCCGGCGGCGCGTTGTCGCAGCAGATCGCGCAGCCGGTGCCGGCCGCGCCCTACCCCGATGCCGCGCCGCAGCGGCCGACGATCGACGCCGGTCAGCTTCAACAGCGCCTGGGCGAGGTGCTGGTGCTGGATGCCCGCGCGCCGGAACGCTACCGCGGCGAGGTCGAGCCGATCGATGCGGTGGCCGGCCACATTCCCGGCGCGAAGAACCGCTTCTTCAAGGACAACCTGCAGCCGGACGGCCGCTTCAAGCCGGCCGACCAGTTGCGCGCCGAGTTCCTCGCCGCGCTCGACGGCCGCGCGCCGGAATCGGTGGTGAACCAGTGCGGCTCGGGCGTCACCGCCTGCCACAACCTGCTGGCGATGGAAATCGCCGGGCTGGGCGGGGCCGCGCTGTACCCGGGTTCGTGGAGCGAATGGTCCTCCGACAGCGCTCGTCCGACGGAGAAATCTCCTCGTCTCTGACGCGGGATAGCGGCCACCGCGGGCGCCTTCTGGGGAACACTGGACTTCCGGGTGAAGTCCATCCTGTTCCCACTTTCAGGAGGTGACCATGTTCCACCGCATCCTGGTTCCGACCGACGGTTCGGACATCACGAAGAAGGCGACCGACACGGCCATCGCGCTGGCCAAGTCGGTCAACGCGCGGGTCTACACGCTGAGTGTCAAGGAGCCGTTCCCGTACAGCGCGATCTCGGAGATGCAGCCGACGCCGCCGCAGGAGTTCTTCGACGCGCAAGAGCGCATCGCATCAACGCGGGTCAAGGCGGTGCGCGACGACTGCGTCGCGCTCGGCGTGCCTTGCGAGGCCCACACTCTGGAGGCCCTGCACCCGTGGGAGGCGATCATCGACCACGCCCGCCGGCAAGAGTGCGACCTGATCGTGATGGCCTCGCACGGCCGGCGCGGCGTCAGCGCGCTGCTGCTGGGCAGCGAGACGCAGAAGGTGCTGACGCACAGCAAGGTGCCGGTGCTGGTCGTCCGATAGCCATCAGTGATGGTGCGCGTGGCTGGCGACGAAGATCACGATCGCCAGCCCGACGCCCAGCCACGCCAGCTGGGCCGCGGTGTCCTTCGCCGACAACCGGTGCTGCAGCTGCGGGATCAGGTCGGCCACCGCCACGTAGATGAAGCTGCTCGACGCCACCACCAGCAGGTACGGGAACAAGGCTTCCCACGGCCCGACCACCACGTAGCCCACCACGCCGCCGACCACCGCGGCCATGCCCGACATCGCGTTGTAGAGCAGCGCCTTGCGGCGTGACAGCCCGGCGTTCAGCAGCACGATGTAGTCGCCCACCTCCTGCGGGATCTCGTGCGCGATGATCGCCAGCGCCGTGAACATGCCCAGCCGCGTGTCGGTCAGGAAGGCCGCCGCGATGATGATGCCGTCGCAGAAGTTGTGGATGCTGTCGCCCAGCAGCACCGTCCAGCCGCCGCGGCCGGCCTGGTGCTTGTCGAAGCCGTGGTGGTGGTGGTGCTCGTCGCCTTCATGGTGATGGCCGTGGCGGTACAGCTCGGCCTTCTCGAGCAGGAAGAAGAACAGCAGCCCGGCCAGCAGCGTCATGAACAGGCTCTGCGGGCTGGCCTTGCTCTCGAACGCCTCGGGCAGGATGTTCAGCAGCGCGGTGCCCAGCAGCACGCCGGCCGACAGGCTGACCAGGTGGTGCACGATGCGGCCCAGCACGTTGATCGTCAGGCTCGCGGCGAGCAACACCGACAGCAGCCCGCCGGCAAAGGTCGCGAGCACGATGTAGAGGAGGGTCATGGGATTCGATCAAACAAAAGCCGCGCGATGTGCGCGGCTCGGGCAAAGCCAGGGGCAACTCAGGCGACGCCGTGCGCCTTGAACCAGTCGAGGCCACGCCGCCAGCCGTCCTGGGCCGCCTCGGGCCGATAGCTCGGCCGGTAGTCGGCATGGAACGCATGCGGCGCGTCGGGATAGATCACGATCTCGGAAGCCTTGGCTGCAGCACCCCCCACGGCCAAGGCTGATTTCATCTTATCAACCGTGTCAAGCGGGATGCTGGTGTCGGCCCCGCCGTAGAGGCCGAGCACCGGGCCGTGCAGTTGGCCGGCGATGTCGACCGGGCGGCGCGGCTGCAACTCGGTGGCCGGCGTCGCCAGCTTGCCGTACCAAGCCACGCCGGCCTTCACCGCGGCGTTGTGCGCGTCGAAGAGCCAGGTGACGCGCCCACCCCAGCAGAAGCCGGTCACGCCCAGCCGCGACACGTCTCCGCCTTGCGTCGCGGCCCAGCTGACGGTGGCATCGAGGTCGTTCAGCACCTGCGTGTCGGGCACCTGGCTGATCAGCTCCGAGTGCAGCAGGGCCACGTCGGTGTAGGCCTTCGCATCGCCCTGGCGCACGAACAGCTCGGGCGCGATCGCGAGGTAGCCCTGTTTCGCGAAGCGCCGCGCCACGTCGGCGATGTGCTCGTGCACGCCGAAGATCTCGCTGATGACGACGATCACCGGCAGCGCGGTGCCGCCGGCCGGCATCGCACGGTAGGCCGGCATCTCGAACCCGCCAACCGGGATCGTGACCGGCCCGGCGGCCAGGCCATGGGCATCGGTGACGATGGCATGGGCGGTGATCGGCTGCACCGATGCGGCATAGCCCTGGCCTGCGGTGACGAGCATGGCGATCCCCCTGATGCGTGTGAGTTGGCCCGTGTGGGTGGGCGCGATTCTATTTTCTCGATGCAGCCCCTGGCCGCGACGAGGTCTGCCGGCAAACCAAGTGAGAATCGCCCGCATGACCAGCCGATTCCCCGACCACCTTGCGGCCATCGACATGGGCTCCAACAGCTTCCGCCTGGAGATCGGCGAACTGAGCCCCGGCCGCTACAAGCGCATCGATTACCTGAAGGAGACCGTGCGCCTCGGCGCCGGCCTCGACAAGTCGGGCCTGTTGACCGAAGACGCGATGCTGCGCGGCCTGACCTGCCTGGGCCGCTTCGCGCAGCGCCTGCGCGGCTACGAGCCGGGCCAGGTGCGCGCCGTCGCGACGCAGACGCTGCGCGAGGCGCGCAACCGCGACGCCTTCCTGCTGCGCGCTCAAGAGGTGCTGGGCCTGCAGATCGAGGTGATCTCGGGCCGCGAGGAAGCGCGGCTGATCTATGCCGGCGTCGCGCGGCTGCAGCCGTCGGAAGACCCCCGGCTGGTGATCGACATCGGCGGGCGCTCGACCGAGATGATCCTCGGGCAGGGCCGCACGCCGCTGCGCGCCGAGTCGTTCCAGGTCGGCAGCGTCAGCCTGTCGATGCGCTACTTCGCCGACGGCCGCTTCACCGAGGCCGCGTTCCGCGCCGCGCAGGTGGCCGCCGGTGCCGAGCTCGAAGAAGCGCTGGCGCCGTTCGCGCCGCAGCACTGGCGCGAGGCGCTGGGCTCGTCGGGCACGGCCGGTGCGGTGTCGCAGCTGCTGCAGGCGAGCGGCATCACCGACGGCGCGATCACGCCCGACGGGCTGCGCTGGTGCATCGAGCAGTGCCTGAAGGCCGGCCGCATCGACAAGCTGAGCCTGCCGGGGCTGAAGGAAGACCGCCGCGCGGTGATCGCCGGCGGCCTCGCGATCCTGTACACGCTGGCCACGCACTTCGGCATCCAGCTGCTGCAGCCGGCGCGCGGGGCGTTGCGCCAGGGCGTGATCTTCGACCTCGACGAGCGGCTGCATGCCGAATCGCGCGACCGCGAAGGCCACGACGGGCACGACATGCGCGATGCCTCGGTGGTCGAGATGCAGCGGCGCTTCGAGGTCGACAGCACGCAGGCGTGGCGGGTGGCCGGCGTGGCCGATGCGCTGCATGCCAGCGCGGCACCGCAGCGCAGCCCGATCCAGGCGCGCGAGCTGCGCTGGGCCTGCGCGCTTCACGAAATGGGCATGATGATCTCGCACCACGACCACCACCGGCACAGTGCCTACGTGCTGGGCAATGTCGACGCGGCGGGGTTTTCGCAATCGCAGCAGCGCCGGCTCGCGGAGCTGGTGCTGGCGCAGCGCGGCGGGCTGCGCAAGGTGGAGCCGCAGCTCGCGAACGCGGATTTCGCGGCCCAGGTGATGTGCCTGCGGCTTGCGATCATCAAGTGCCATGCGCGTGGGCCGGTCGATGCGACGGCGTTGCAGCTGCAGCTGGCCGGCCGGCAGGCGACGCTCGGCTTCACCGAGGCCTGGGCGCAGACCCATCCGCGCACGATGTTCCTGCTGAACGAGGAGGTCGATGCGTGGCAGAAGAGCAACCTGTTGAAGCTGGTGCTGAAGCCGAGATGATGTGTTCTGCGCCGAGAATCGTCGCCGAACTGCGCAGTGAACCTGGAGTACGGCCGTGATCAAGACGATCAAGATAAACGGATTCAAGTCCATTCATGACCTCGGCGACAGCGGTCTCGAACTGGGGACCGTCAACTGCTTCATCGGCGCGAACGGGGTCGGCAAGAGCAACATCCTGGAGGCCATCGGCGTCCTCGGCGCAGCAGCGAATGGGATGGTGGATGATGAGGCCTTGTTGCGACGGGGGGTGCGCGCCGGACTGCCGCGGCTCTACAAGAGCTCGTTCCGAGGCACGCCGGCGCAGCCGCACATCGGCATCGAAGCCGTATCGGACCAGGGTGCGACGTACCGCGTTTCGCTGCTGAATCCGCTGGAGTCTCCCGAACCCGCCTGGACGTTCAAGACCGAGCGACTGGAACAGGGCGGAGAAGTCATCGTCTCCGATGGCGTTCGCAACAAGCGCAACCTCAATCCCAAATCCGGGTTGGCGGCGCTTCGCATGGTGGATCTGGAGCCTGGCAGCGCCGCAGCTGACCTGCTTGCCGAGCTTCAGCAATACGCCATTTACTGCCCGAATACGCCAACGCTGCGAGGGATGGTGCCCGATCAACAGACCCGCGAGCCGGTCGGTCTGTCGGGTGGCCGCCTCGCGGAAGCCATCGACGATCTGAGGCATTCGGCATTGGCAGACGAATCGGGGCTGTTGGACGATCTGTTGGGCATGCTGGACTGGGCTTCCGACGTGAGCACCACGCGCAGCACGCAAACATTGCTGTCGCCTTCGGTTCCACGCGCACAGACGGTGCTGAAGTTCACTGACCGCTACATGGCCGCCAGCCGCAACGAGCTGACAGCCTACGACGCCAGCGAAGGGGCGCTGTATGTCTTGTATTGCGCCGCCTTGTGTCTGGCAGAGCGGGGGCCGTCGGTGCTCGCCATCGACAACCTGGATCAGGCGCTGAACCCGCGACTCGTCAAGGCCCTGGTCCAGAGGCTGCATGGCTGGCTGACTCAGCGAGGATCGCCGCCCCGGCAGCTCTTGTTCACCGCGCACAATCCTGCGGTGCTGGACGGCCTGGATCTCTCCAACGATGCTGTCCGCCTGTTCGCGGTGGGCCGCAACAACTTGGGGCATACCAGCGTGCATCGCATCGAGATGACGCCCGAACTGGCGGCCTTGAACCAGCAATACCCGCTGTCACGCCTGTGGCCGATGGGGCACCTCGGGGCGGTGCCGGATGTCTGACCTGCGCATTGCGTTGGTGGCGGAAGGGTCGCTGACCGAGAGAGAAATCCTGAAGGCCGCACTGCAGGCCGTGCTGTCCCCTCGCACCTTCGAGCTGGTGCAACTGCAGCCTGAATCGACCCTGCCCAGGCTGGGTGGTGGATGGGGTGGTGTGCTGAAGTGGTGCAAGGACGTGGCGACTCGACACGCCGGCCCGCTGAACACTGATCCGACGTTGAAGAGTTTCGATGCAGTGGTGTTGCACCTGGACGCCGATGTCGCCGGTTTTTCATATGCCGATATCGCGATGGCACCGGCCGACATCTGGAAGCCACTGCCTTGCGACAACCCCTGCCCGCCCACGGCCGCCGCTGCGAGCGCGCTGCATGCCGTGCTGTTGAGCTGGCTCCATCCTGCGCAGCCCGGGCCGACCGGCATCGTGTGCCTGCCCGCGATGAGCACCGATGCGTGGGTTGCCGCAGCGACCCTGCCGGCTGACCATGCGTTGCTGGAAGCACTCGAGTGTCGAGTGGACATCGGGCCACGCCTTCGGCAATTGCCACTCGCGTACCGCTTCCGGAAATCGCGGCCGGATGTGCTGCTTGCGGCCCCACGGGTCACGGCGAATTGGGCCCAGGTCGCGGAGCGCTGCTCGCGGGCGAGGCAGTTTGCCAACGACACGCTCGCTGTCTTTGGTGTTCATTGATCACCCGAACCGCCCCTGCAGGAACCACCCCTCGCCCTCCGACTGCGCAGACAGCGGCAGCCGCGCGCGGTAGATCCACACCAGCGCGCCGTCGGGCAGCTGCGCGATGAAGTAGTCGCGCTCGACCGCGTCGCCATCCCACCAGCCGGCCTCGATGCGCTCCGGCCCGGCCAGCAGTTGCAGCAGGTGGCCGTCGAACATCGGCTGCGACTGCTTCTGCGGCAAGGGCATCGCCTGCGGCAGCAGCCACACCGGCCGCACCAGCGCGCCGTGCTGCAGCAGCTCGGCACGGCGCAGCGGCGGCGCGGCCCCGCCA
>NZ_JBFULV010000111.1:0-19936 GCF_054049715.1 Rhizobacter sp. P5_C2
CCGCCACGTCCGTCACATTGGTCAGCGTGTTGACTCCACCCATGCCGTCCGACCGATTGAACCAATCCAGCGGATGCTTCGACGCCGGGTTGCACGGCGTCGTGCCGCATTGCGCCATCGCCAACGCAGGCATCAGGCACGCACAGGCCAGCAGCGCCAGCAGGCGCCACATCTTTGAACTCATTCACGTCCTCCCTGACCCTTCCGTGGGAACCGCCCCTACGCAACGGCCGGGCGGCCTTCAGCGCGACATCGCAGCTTCTACTGCCGGCTGCATCGATGTCGCGAACGGCGGATTAGACGAGAACGTAATGACGGAAACAAGTGCCTGTCGGGGACCCGCCGACAATTGTTGACGATCTGCAATTCGCTCACGGAACGCAAGCTTGCGTCACACCGGCGCGGAATGAGGAGACGCATCGCGCTTCAGCTGCGTGATTCATCCGATTTCCCGAGAGAAAGAACCCCTCACCGCCCCGCCGAGCTGCTCTCCAGCGTGCGCAGCAATTCTTCGCGCTCGTCTTCGTCCTCCACATGCTGCGCGAGCAGCTTGAAGAACTCGTCGCGCGACGCAGCCCGCGAGGCCGCGCGCGACACGATCACCCGTGCCACCGGGCCGACATGCTGCGTGAGCGCCAGCTCGGCCACGCGCATCACCTGGTCGCCCAGCAGCGTGTCGTCGGCGGCACGCCGCCGCGTCGTGACCGCGGCCCCGCCCGAACCCAGCGTGCCGAAAGAACTCGCGCGTGAGCGCGTGCGCTGAAGGAACTGGTCGCGCCCGGCTTCGGTGTCGATCTGCTCGGCCAGCGTTTGCCGCAACGACATCAGGTCGCCGGTCGACCGCGCGGCGCGCTGCACCAGCACGCGCGCCAGCGGCCCGATCGATTGCGCCAGCTCCGACTCCAGCATCTGCAGCGTCTCGGCATGCCATTGCGACGGCCGCACCGGTGCCCGCTGCGGCTGCGTGCCCAGCGCGAAGGTGCCGCGCTGCCAATCGCTCGCGCGCCCGTCCGGCAGCGTCGGCGCGCTCTGCAGCTCGATGAACGAGCTGCCCGCTTCAACCCGCGCCGCGATCGGCGGCAGCCCGAGCGCCTCGCTGGCCTGCGCCATCAGCGCGTGCTTGAACTCCATCGCCGTCGCGAAACGGTCATCCGGCCGCTTGGCCATCGCGCGCGCCACCACCGGGTCGAACCACTGCGGCCGGTGGCTGCCATGCACCCGCGACGGCGGCAGCGGCTCGCTGCTCAGCGTCTGGAACATCACGTTCTCGTTGCTGCCGACGAAGGGCGGGCGCCCCGCGAGCAGCATGTACAGCAGCACGCCGGCCGCGAAGATGTCGACGCGCCGGTCGACCTGCTCGCCGGCGTACTGCTCGGGCGCCATGTGGCCGGGCGTGCCGATCGTCGAGCTGACCTGCGACAGCCCCATCGTCGCGATGCGCGCAATGCCGAAGTCGACGATCTTCAAGCGACCGTCATTGGTCCACAACAGGTTGGCCGGCTTGATGTCGCGGTGCCACACGCCTTGCTCGTGCGCGTAATGCAGGCCGTCGAGCAGCTGGCCCATCAGCCCGACGATGTCGGCATCGTCGAAACGCGTGCCGCGGCGCAGCGGCTCCTTCAATGTGGAGCCCTGCACGTACTCCATCACGATGTACGGCTCGGCGTCGTGCTCACCATAGTCGTGCACCGCAACGATGTTGTGGTGCATCAGCCGGGCCGCGGCCTGCGCTTCGTTGCGGAAGCGGGCCAGCAGCGCACCACCACCGCCCTGCTCCACCAGCGGGCGGCGCAAGGTCTTGATCGCGACGGTGCGCCGAAGCACCGTGTCGGTGGCCTTGTAGACCACGCCCATGGCGCCTTCGCCGATCACCTGGTTGATCGCGTATTTGGAGAGCTGGGTCGGATGGTTCATTCGACGTCGCGCAAGAGGGCTCGCTGAATGGATGGGAACGCGATACCACGCAAGGCTACACGACAAAAGCGGCACTGGCGTGTCGCTTCTCGCAATTGCTTGCACCTGGTTTCCACTGGGCGACGCGCTGGCTTTCACCTGGCTTACACGCCGCGCGAACGTTCGTTCGAAACCGCTTTCAAAAAATGCGCTGCAAGGCCTTCGCGGCACTGTCCCCAGCTTCGCTTCCGGCCCCTGCCGGACTCGCGCCGGCCCCTAACCTTGCATCCATGCAGTCGACGCAACACACCGCGAAGACAGCCAACGAAACCGGACACAAGCCGTGCGATTCCTGACCACCCTGATTGCCGCCGCCGCCCTCGCCAGCATGCAGCCTGCCGCTGCTGCCGATGCGACGCCTTTCTCGGGCAAGCGATTCGTCTACCGCGCCGACGGCAAGAAGTTGCCCGACGTGCTGCAGGACTTCGCCGCCAGCCAGGGCATCCCGGTGGTCGTCGACTCCGGGGTCGACGGCTCGGTGAACGCCAACTTCAACACCCGCCCCGAAGACTTCCTGAACGCGATGACCCGCACCTACGGCGTCATCTGGTACTTCGACGGCACGACGCTGTTCGTCTACCCGTCCCGGGCGATGCAGAGCCGGGTGTTCCGGATGCGCGGCTACGACCGCCAGCAGGTGCGCTCGATGCTCGGCTCGCTGGGCCTGGGCGATGCGCGCTTCCCGCTCAAGTTCGACGACCGCCAGCAGACGCTGCTGGCCTACGGCCCGCCGCGCCACATCGAGCTGGTCTCGACGGTGCTCGAGCAGCTGGAGCGCGACGGCCATGACCGCATCGGCAAATCGATCCAGGTCTTCCCGCTGCGCTTCGCGACGGCCGGCGACCGGGTGTTCGGCAACGCCAAGGTGCCGGGCCTCGCCAGCACGCTGAACAGCCTGTTCTCGAACAACAGCGCCGGCGGCGGTGCCGCAAGCGGCGCCCAGGCGCTGAAGGGCGCCGTCAACGGCATGGTCGGCCGCGCCGACAAGGCCCGCGCCGCGCAGGCCACCTACGGACTGAAGCTGCCCGAGACCGGCGGCGGCAGCAACGCGAACAAGCGCGACGACGAGCTGCGTGCCAACCAGCTGGGCAGCTCCGACGCGTTGGTGCCCTCCGAGGCCGAGCGCCCGTTCTTCCAGGCCGAGGAGGCCACCAACGCGATCATCGTGCGCGGCCTGCCCGACCGGATGCGCGAGTACGAGACGCTGATCCGCCAGCTCGACATCGCACAAGATCTGGTCGAGATCGAGGCCACGATCATCGACGTGAGCAGCGATGCGTTCGAATCGCTCGGCGTCGACTGGACCTTCACCAAAGACGGCGTGACCCGCCTGACGGTGTCACCCGGTTCGCCCGGCTCGCAGCCCGGMGCGGCCGGCAGCAACGCGCTGACCGGCAGCAACGTGACCACGCTGGTGGGCAACGCCGGCAAGCAACTGCTGGCCCGCATCCGTGCCCTCGAAGGCACCGGCAAGGCCAACATCCTGGCGCGCCCCAAGGTGCTGGGCGCCGTGAACCGCACCGCCACGATGACCGACAAGCGCGTCGCCTCGGTGCGCGTGGCCGGCAACCTGGACGCCAACCTCTTCACCATCGAGGCCGGCACCACGCTGCAGGTGACGCCGCAGATCGTCGCCTACACCGACCACCGCGAGGTGCGGCTGTCGCTGTCGATCCAGGACGGCAACTTCGAAGGCACGGTCGTCGACTCGGTCCCGGTCATCAAGCAGACCGAGATCAGCACCGAGGCCACCGTGCGCGAAGGCGAAAGCCTGCTGATCGGCGGCATCTCGATCGAATCGAACAGCAAGGGCCGCAGCGGCCTGCCGGGGCTCTCGCGCATCCCGCTGCTCGGTGCGGCGTTCCGCCACGATGAGAGCTCGAGCTTCCGCAGCGAACGCCTGTTCCTGCTGACGCCGAAGGTGATCGCGGTCGGCCGCGCGGCAGCGACGCCGACGGTCCCGACACCGCCGCCCACGCCCGCCCCGACACCCGCTCCGGCACCGGTCCCCGAGTTGCCCGCACCGCTCGCGCCGCCGCCGTCGTCCTCGTCGACGCCGCGCACCGGCAGCTCGCAGCGCGGCTTCGCCGGCCCGACCGCCGTCGCCTCGCTGACCACCTACGGCGCGCTGTCGCCCGGCTACGTGATCCCGACGCTGAAGCCGCTGCTGACGCCGCGCGCCGCACTGCTGCCCGGCAGCACCGCCCCCGCACCGGTCGTTGCCACGGCGGCCACCACGTCGCTCAACACGAAGACCGCGGCCGGCACGACCGGCAAGACGACGACCAAGGCCACCGCGCCGAAGGCCGGCTGTGCGGCCCAGGCGATGGGCCTGGCCACCGGCTGCGACACCAAGGGAGCACGCTGACATGAGCACTTCGCCGGCGCACAAACGCCTTCGCATCCTGAGCGGCACGCATGCCGGTGCCTTCTTAGATTTGAGTCCAGGAACCCATTCGATCGGACAAGCAGATGAATGCGACATTTCCATTGCCGACTGGCAGTTTCAGGCCCTCACGCTGCGCCTCGGCACCGACGGTGTCGCGCTGGCACAGTGGACGAACGGCAGCCCGCAGCTGCTTCGCTTCGATGACTTCGTCCCGGTCGACTTCGGCGGTGTCAGCGTCTGCACCGGCCCCAGCGATTCCGACTGGCCCGATGACGCCGCGCTGCTGGCCGCAACCCGCGCCGTCGCGCCGTCGGGCAGCCTGGCTGCCGTCCGTCAACGGCTGGTGGCCCGACCTTCCCGTGCCGTCCCCGGAGCGCTCGCAGTGATCGTGGCACTGGTCTCGGCCGGCTGGCTGGTCTCGGCCAGCTCCAAGGCCAGCGAGGCGCCCGCGCCGACGCTGGAGATGACCCGCGCCACGCTGCAGCGTGCGATCGACGGCGTGGCCGCCGGCCGGCTGTCGGTGCGCATCGCCCAGGGCTCGCTGAGCATCGACGGCCTGCTCGACAACGCCGAGCAGCTGCGCGCGGTGAACACTGCACTGAACGCCGCGCTGAAGGCCGCACCCGCCGGCTTCCCGCTGCAGCAGCACGTGTCGGTGGCGACCGATGTGGCCGAGACGATCCGCAATGCGATCGGCCTGCCCGGCGCGCAGATCACCTACCGCGGCGCCGGCGTCTTCAGCTACGCGGTGAAGGCCAACGACGTGGCCGCGACGCAGGCCTCGATCGACCGCGTCACCGCCGACCTGACGCCCATCGTCAAGCGCATCGACGCGGTGCTCGAGGAGCCTGCCGCGCCGCAGCCGCCGAGCCCGTCGGTCCTGTCCTCCCTGTCAGCCGACGGCGTGTCGGTGATGGAAACCCGTGACGGCGTGAAGCACCTGGTGCTCACCGTCGCCCCCGATTCGGTGCTGACCACCGGTCAGACCGCCCTCCAAGGAGTCCGTTGATGAGCACCGATCTCGCCCCCCCGCCGGCCGACCTGCTGGCCGATTTCGACAAGCTGCAGGCCACCGTGAACGACGACACCACCGGCGAGAAGACCCGCCGCCTGGCCAAGTACTTCGCCCAGGCCGAGACGCTCAGCCAGCAGATGCAGCTGCGCGCCACGGACTTCGAGGAGAAGAACTTCGCCGGCCTCGTCAGCGACGCCTTCGCCGCGGCCCGCCGCATCGTGCTGGTGGCCTGGCAGAAGACCCACGGCCGCGAACTGGCCGCCTGATCAACCCATCGACGAAGCCGAGACACGCATGAGCCACGCCCACGAAACGAACGCCGCGCAGCCCCTGGACATCGAAGTCGTCCGCAAGCTGGTGGCCGTGATGTGGCTCGGCAGCGTGCATGGATGCGGCACGGAAGCCGCGGCGATCTTCAGCGCGCTGTCGCGCATGTGGCCCGGCGGCGGGCTGCAGCAGGCGATCGACGCGGCCGCCGCGGCAAACCGGTCCAGGTCGATTGAAGACGAATTCGCAAGAGCAACGTGACCCGCTCTCGATAGCGGACGCCTCCGGGGCGTCCGGCAAGTGGTCGCAATTTTTGATCTCTCTCACTCAACCAACTGAAGGAAAACATCATGGGTATCCCGAATTTCATGTCGAACACCGGTGTTCTGGGCAAGGTCAAGGGCGGTTTTGACATGCTCAAGGGCGCTGCCGGCAACAAGGTGTCGACCGCTGGCGTGGAAGGCGCCTCCAACGACGCCCGCAACTCGACCGGCGACGCGCTGAACAGCAACGGCCAGAAGGACGTCAACGACACCGCGGCGGCGCTGACGAGTGGCGTGCAGGATGCCGCCGCGATGACGAAGATGAACATGCAGGCCAGCTCCGCGATGGCCGCCATGAACATGATGGCCTCGGTGAACGACGGTCTGAACAGCGTCATGAAGAAGGCTGGCGAGTCGTTCAAGTCGGCTGCGCAATAAGCGCGTTCATGGCGGACCGACCGTCCGCCCTTTTTCCCCAGCAGTACTCCCGGGGCGCCGGGTCGGCGGCGCCACCTTTCCACCTTCTCCCTGAATTCGCCTGAAGGATATGCCCATGTCCGCTCCCAAGCTGCCGAAGTGGCAAACCGATCTGTTCGCCGCGGTGTACACGCTGGCGACCGACATCGCGCCGCGCGCCGACGTGGCAGCGGTCCTGAAGCTGATGTCCGCCGTGCACCCGAACCTGCCGCAGCTGGCAGCGGCCGAGGCGCGGATCCTGATCCATGCCGGCGACCTCAACGGCGCCCGCTCCGTGCTGGAGCGCACCGAACGGGCCCACCCGTCCAACGCGGTCATCAAGGCCATGCTGTCCTTCTGCCTGTACGTGCAGCAGGACGGGCTGTGGGAAGCCTATGCCGAGGAGGCGCTCGCGCTGCCGCATGACGCCGCCGCGCGCGGAATCATCAAGGCAATGGAGGCGAGTTCGAACAAGAAGATCCGCGTGCTGTCCCAGGACACGTCCGCGCACCTGTCGATGCTGCCCCCCATGGCCATGATCTGCTGAACGGAGCCCCATCATGATGGACGCCATCTCCCCCATCGGCCCGGCCGAGCAGGCGCTCAAGGCGCTCGCCACCCACGCCACGCAAGGCACCTCGGGCGCGGTCGTGCCGCCGGCCCAGGCCCCGGTCACCCCCGAGATGCAGCAGCGCTTCGAATCGCTGATGCAACGCCACAACGATCACACCACGCATGAGGTCAGCCGCACCGGCAACGTGATCCAGCACGTGATCGAGCGCCAGCAGGGCGACCTGCAGCGCGTCGAAGGCCAGGTCGAGAACTTCCTGGCCGCGGCGCCCGGCATGGGCGCCTCCGAGGTGGTCGCCGCGTCGATGGCCGTCAGCCGCAACGTCGCGGTGACGAACCTGAAGCTGCAGATCGCCACCTCGATCACGCAGGGCTCGAACAAGAGCCTGCAAACCCTGTTGAAGAACCAGTGACCCTTGCGGTCCTGAAGGAGCCCCCCATGCCGTCCGCCCTGTCGATCCCCACCCCCCCGGCCTTCCTGCTGCGCGCGATCGTGCTCGCCGCCTGCGCCCTCGCGCTGGCCGGCTGCAAGCAGGACGTCTACACGAAGCTGACCGAGGCCGACGCCAACGACATGCTGGGCGTGCTGCTGATGGCCAACCTCGACGCCGCCAAGGCCAGCCCCGACGGCAAGACCTGGAACGTCGCGGTCGAGACCGACCACATGGGCCGCGCGCTCGCGGTGCTGCGCGCCAACGGGCTGCCGGCCGAGCGCCGCGCCAACCTGGGCGAGATGTTCAAGAAGGACGGCCTGATCTCCACGCCGACCGAAGAGCGGGTGCGCTTCATCTACGGCGTGTCGCAGGAGCTCGAGAAGACGCTGTCGAGCATCGACGGCGTGGTCTCGGCGCGGGTGCACGTGGTGCTGCCCAACAACGACCCGCTGGCCGAGCACGTGAAGCCGTCGAGCGCGTCGGTGTTCATCAAGCACCGCTCCGAATCGAACGTGGCCACGTTGGTGCCGACGGTGAAGAACCTGGTGGTGCGCAGCGTCGAGGGCCTGTCGTACGAGAACGTCAACGTGACGCTGGTGGCCGCGGCCGCGCTGCCGGAAGCGACCAGCGCGGCGATCGCGCAGCGCAGCGGCATGTCGCCGGTGCTCGGGCTGTCGCTGCTGTTCGGCGCGATCGCGCTGCTCGGCGGTGGCGGCTATGCCGTCGCACGCAGCCGCGGCCTGCTGAAGCCCGCCAACGCTGCTGCCGCCGGAGCTGCCTGATGAACGCGCTGCCCGCGTCTGCCGAGCCCGTGCCGCTGCTGCGCCACCTGCTGGCGACCGCGCGCGCCAAATCCGCCGACATCGCCGCGCAGTTGCACCCGGCCTGGGTGCAGGCCGCCTGGCAGCGCATCGGCTTCGACACGCCGCCGGCCGGCGCCGGCACGCGCAGCGAGGCCGCGCTGGCCTCGGCGCTGGGTTCCGTCTATGGGCTGCGCTGGGCCTCGCTCGCCGGCTTCCAGCACCGGGCCCACCGCATCGCGCTGCTGCCGCGCGACCAGGTGCTGCGCGTGCTGGCCGCCGTCGCGCTGCATGCCGAGCGCGAGCGCGTGCGCCGCTGCATCGGCCGCGGTGCACGCCAGGCCGTCATCGAGCGCATCGGCGAGGCGGCCTACAACGAACTGATGTCGGCACCGCGGACCGAAGCCGGCGCCGCCGGCGCGTTGTCGGCGTCCGATCTCGACCCCGAACGGCTGGCCGCCGCCGGCTACGCCCGCCTCAGCGAGCGCCGCGAATGGCATTGCAAGCACACGCTGGCCTGGGTGCGGCTCGCCCTCGCGCCAGGCAGCACGCCGGGCAGCACGCCGAGCGACCCGTCCTTCGCTTTTCCGTCCGCGTCTTCTTCCGCCGCCCCATCGACCTCGCCCCCCGGCGATTCAATGATGGCTCGACTCCCCCATTACTTTCCGGAGCATGCATGGCTGTTTGGCTCACCCATGGACCGTGCACTGTCGGCCTAGACGACGGCGTGCTGCGCGCGCAAGACCACGCGCGCCTCGTGTCGTCGGCCGAAGTCGCCGCGGCGATCGACACCGAGCGCGAGCGCGTGCTGGCCGAGGCGCAAGCCCAGGCCGAAGCGCTGCTCGCCGACGCCCAGGCCCAGGCCGACGAACTGCTCGTGCAGGCGCAGGCGCAGTTCGACGGCGCCTGGCAGCAGGGCTTCGACCAGGGCACGCAGGATGCCGCCGCGCACTGGGCCTCGCAGCAGTTGCAGGCCGCCGACGCGCGCCGGCGCACGCTGGTGCGCCAGAGCGAGCGGCTGTCGGGCATCGTCTCGATGGCGGTGGAGCGCGTGATCGAGCAGGAAGACCGCTCGGCGCTGTACCGGCGCTCGCTGCGCACCATCACGAAGCTGGTGAAGGATTCGGCGCTGCTGACGCTGCGCGTGCCCGAGGCCGACCGCGAGAACGCGCAGCGCGCCGTGGCCGAGCTGACCGCGCAGCTGCCGCAGGGCACGGTGATCGAGGTGATCGCCGACCCGCAGATGCCGGAAGGCGCCTGCCGCTTCGAATCGGACAGCGGCGTCATCGATGCCGGCCTCGACACGCAGCTGGCGGCGATCCGCCGGGCGGTGGAGCGTGCGGCACGCGAGATGGCACAGGCCGGCGACGATGACGCAGGCGATGAAGCCGAAGCCATCGACGACACCGGCGACCACGACCACGACGACACCCCCACCGAAGACCACCTGGAAGCCGCTTGACCATGGACACCAGCTTTCAGCGCTTCGTCAGCACGCTCGAACAGGAGCTGACGCATGAGGATGTGCTGACCCGCACCGGCCGCGTCACCGAGGTGGTCGGCACGCTGATCCGCGCGAGCGGGCTGGACGCCAAGGTCGGCGAGCTGTGCGAGCTGCGCGACCCGCGCGGCCGCCTGCTGCAGCGCGCCGAGGTGGTCGGCTTCGGCAAGCACGGCGCCCTGTTGTCGCCGTTCGGCTCGATGGGCGGCGTCTCCGAAGGCACGCAGGTGGTCGGCACCGGCAAGCCGCTGTCGGTGCGGGTCGGCCCGCAACTGCTCGGCCGCGTGATCAGCGGCCTGGGCGACCCGATCGACGGGCTCGGCCCGCTGCAGGGCGACGAAGAGCGCCCGGTGTTCGCCGACCCGCCGGACCCGATGAGCCGCGCGATGATCGAGCATCCGCTGCCCACCGGCATCAAGATCATCGACGGCCTGATGACGCTCGGCGAAGGCCAGCGCATGGGCATCTTCGCGCCGGCCGGCGTCGGCAAGAGCACGCTGATGGGCATGCTGGCGCGTGGCGCACAGTGCGACGTCAGCGTGATCGCGCTGATCGGCGAACGCGGCCGCGAAGTGCGCGAGTTCATCGAGTTCATCCTCGGCCCCGAAGGCATGGCGAAATCGGTCGTGGTGTGCGCCACCTCCGACCGTTCGAGCATCGAGCGCGCGAAGGCCGCCTACGTGGCCACCGCGGTCGCCGAGTACTACCGCGACCAGGGCAAGCGCGTGCTGCTGATGATGGATTCGCTGACGCGCTTCGCACGCGCCCAGCGCGAGATCGGCCTGGCCGCCGGCGAGCCGCCGGCGCGCCGCGGCTTCCCGCCGTCGGTGTTCGCCGAGCTGCCGCGGCTGCTCGAGCGCACCGGCATGGGCGCTGTCGGCTCGATCACCGCGCTGTACACCGTGCTGGCCGAGGACGAGAGCGGCGGCGACCCGATCGCCGAGGAAGTGCGCGGCATCCTGGACGGCCACATGATCCTGTCGCGCAAGATCGCGGCGAAGAACCAGTACCCGGCGATCGACGTGCTGGGCAGCCTGTCGCGGGTGATGACGCAGATCGTGCCGGCCGAGCATGCCGAGGCGGCCGGCCACCTGCGCAACCTGATGGCCAAGTACGACGAGGTCGAGATGCTGCTGCAGGTCGGCGAGTACCAGGCCGGCAACGACCCGGTGGCCGACCTGGCGATCGAGCGCGTCGGCGAGATCCGCGCGTTCCTGAACCAGAAGACCAGCGACCTGATGCCGTACGAGGACATCCTCGGGCAGCTGGCGGAGGTGGTCAGGTGAGTGCCCCGGTGAAGGCACTGCGCACGCTCGTCAAGGTGCGCAAGCGCCAGGGCGAGCGGCTCGAAGCCGAGGTGCAGGCGGCGCGCAAGCAGCTCGCCGAACTCGAGGAAGCGCGCCAGGCTGCCGAAGGCGAACTCGCCGCCTGCCGTGCCGATGAAGCCACCGCGCGCGACGAACGCGACGCGCTGCTGCGTACGTCCTTCACGCCGTACGCGGTGCGTGCGGCGGACTATCGCATCGAGGACCTGAAAGGCGCCACCGCGCAGGCCGAGAAGACGCTGGCCGACAGCCACAAGCACATCGAGCGCCAGGCCACCGTGGTGCAGGCCGCGCAGGCCGCGGTGCGCCGCAACGACCAGCGCATCGAGAGCTTCGAACAGCGCATCGCCACCATCCTGCGCGAGCGCGAGGCGGCGATCGAGGAGCTGGCCGAGGAAGAGACCGAGGAGGCCGGCGCCGCGCGCTTCGTCGCCCGCCAGCGCGCCCAGCGCCAGGAAGCCGCCCATGGATGACATGCAAGGCCTGTACGAGGTCGCGGCGCGCACGCTGCACCCGCTGGAAGACCTGTTCCTCGCGACCGCGCTCGCGAGCCTGCGCCTGTTCGCCGCGTTCAACGTGCTGCCGCCGATGGGCGACCAGTTCGTGCAGGGCTACGTGCGCGCCGGCCTCGTCGTGATCATCGGCGGCTTCGTCGCGTTCGGCCTGCCGGCCGACGTCGCAAGCAACCTGACGGCCGCCCAGTGGGCCGGCTTCGCGCTGAAGGAATCGATGATCGGCCTGCTGATGGGCTTTGCCGCGTCGACGGTGTTCTGGGTCGCCGAATGCGTGGGCGCGATGATCGACACGCAGTCCGGCTACAACAGCGTGCAGCTCACCAACCCGATGAGCGGGCAGCAGAGCACGCCGGTGTCGAACCTGCTGGTGCAGTTGGTGATCGCGGTGTTCTTCGCGCTCGGCGGCATGCTGGTGTTCATCGGCGCGATCTTCGATTCGTTCCATGTGTGGCCGCTGTTCGCGCCGATGCCCGACATGGCCAAGGTGCCGGACCTGTTCATCGTGCAGCAGACCGATACGCTGATGACCAGCACGATCAAGTTCGCCGCGCCGATGATGCTGGTGCTGGTGCTGATCGACCTGGGCTTCGGGCTGATCACGCGGGCCGCCGACAAGCTCGAACCCACCAACCTCAGCCAGCCGGTCAAGGGCGCGGTGACGATGCTGATGCTCGCGCTGCTGATCGGCGTGCTGGTCAGCCAGGTGCGGCACCTGCTGCTGCCGACCGGCTTGCTGCAGCAGTTGCAGGGCAGCCTGCAGGCGCGCTGACGACGCCCCCACTTCCTTCCCCATCGAATCTTTCCAGGAGGACGAACATGAACATGATGGTCGACAACAAGGCGTGGCTGCGGGGCCGCATCGGCACCGTCGTGCCGCAAGGCAAGCTCGGCGGCACGCCGCAGGGCGACGACCCGATGCAGCAGCTCGCGCAATCGACGATGGGGCAGCTGCCGCCGCTGTCGCTGCCGGGTGGCGACGACGAAGACGGCGAAGGCGGTGGCGCGCAGCTGCTGAAGGGCATGATCGGCGCGGTGCAGCAGGGCGGCGCGCAGCAGGCGCAGGCCAGGCAGAAGGCGACCGCGCAGCAGCAGCCGCAGCAGCAACAACAGCAACCCGTGTCGCCGGAGCAGAAGTACGCGCGCATGGAGGCGCTGTCGACGCTGGAGCGCCATGAAGGCTCGTTCAGCAAGCACGGCACCAAGATCTCCGACATGGAGAAGATGGCCAAGGACGAGAAGACGCCACCGGACCTGCGCAAGGCGCTGAACACCGTGCTGTCGGACACCGGCCCGGACAATCTGCGGGACAAGCTGGACGGCGCCAAGAACGGCAAGCTCGATCACAAGATCAGCTCGAAGGACATCCAGAAGCTGGCCGACGACCCGGAGCTGAAGGCCTACAACGAAGAGAAGGCGAAGGGCTACGCCGACAACTACATCCCGTCCGGCGACAACGGCAAGACGACCGAGGGCCGGCCCATCACGAAGAACGATGCCGAGAACGAGCTGTACAAGTTCGCCGACTACCTGCCGAAGAACATGTCGCTGGACGAGCTGCACAAGATCGTCGACGGCAGCTCGCACACCGGCAAGTGCCCGCCGCAGCTGATCGCCGCGGCCAAGTACTTCACCGACCACCCGCAGGAATGGAAGGACCTGAACAACGGCAAGGACAAGGTCTCGCATGCCAGCATGGAGGACAAGATCTCGGCCAAGGGCCAGCTCGATGCCGACCAGATGAAGGCGCTGGACCGCATCGATGCGGACCCGAACGGCGCGTTCGGCGGCAAGTTCAACCGCGACAAGCTGAAGAAGATCGCCGACGACCCGAAGGCCGCGCCGGAGGACAAGGAAGCGGCGAAGAAGTTCCTCGAGGACCCGGTGCTGTTCGGCAAGCTCGACAACGCCAAGCATGGGCGTGACATCAAGGGCGCCAAGAAGCTGTGGCAGCAGTCGGACGACGGCACGATCAGCCGCGACGACATCAAGGCTTTCCGCAGCCACCTGGAGAACAAGGAGGTCGCGACGACGCCGGCGAATGCCACGCACAAGCCGAAGGGCGCCGAGGACGTGAAGGCGGTCGGCGACATGGTGGCCGGCGAGATGGACCAGCCGGACCAGAAGAAGGCCAAGGGCGGCGGCTTCAAGAAGTTCCTGCAGGGTTGCCTGAGCGTGGTGTCGAAGATCGCCAACGTGATCTCGAAGGTGGCCGAGAAGCTGGGCCGCGTGCTGCCGCCGCCGTTCAACCTGGTGGCCAAGGCGGTCGCGGTGGGTTCGCGCGCCTGGTCGGAGGGCACCAACGTCGCCGCGACGGCGATCCAGGGTGGCGACGTGAAGAAGGCCCTGCGCGACGCCGGGCTGGACCTCGCCGGCACCGGGCTCAACGTGGTCACCAACAGCAGCGCCGGCAGCATGGTGACGGGCGCGGTGAAGACCGGGCTCAACGGGGCCAGCGGCGAGAAGCCGAAGGCGGCGGATTTCTTCTGATCCGGCTTGATGTCGATCTGATCCGATGGTGATCGGTCGACCTCGACGCCTGGCTCGCCGACTGGCTGCGCGAGCCGCTGCCCGAACTGGGCGAGCGGACACCGGCCGAGCTGCTTCGCAACCCCAAAGGACTGCGTGCAGTGGAGCAGGTGCTGGAGCGCATGCGCGGGGGCCTGTCTGCATGACGGTGGCGCTGTGGCGCATCGCCACCGACACGCCGCAGTGGAGCGCCGACGACCTGGCGGGCAAGGGGGCGGCGAGCCGCGGATCGCGATGGAATCATCCGGGGGAGCCGGTGACCTTCGCGGCGACATCGGTGTCGCTCGCGGCCTGGGAGACGCGGGCCCATCTCGGGAAGAGCGCGGGCAGGCTGCCGTGGAATCGTTTCCTCGTGCGCATCGATGTGCCGGATGCGGTCTGGGGGCAGCGCGGCTGGTCCTGCAACGGCCCGTGAGCGTCGGCTGGGATGCCATCCCCGAAGGCCAGGTCTCGCGCGAACTCGGCTCGGGGTGGTTGCGCGGCAGGGCTTCCGCCTTGCTGGTGGTGTCCTCCGTGATCATCGAGGAGGAGGACAACGTGCTCATCAACCCGGCGCATCCGGATGCGGGCGCGCTGACGGCGACGAAGGTACGACGGTTCGCCTACGACCACCGCGTGTGATTCACGCCTCAGCTGGCGTGCAGTTCCTCGCGCAGCACCTTGCGCAGCACTGCCACCGTGATCGGCCGATCTTCCGATCCGGCCTTCTTGCGCCCGGCCATCGCGTCACGCAATGCCGCATTGATCATGGTCTGATAGCCGGACCCTTGCGCTTCCGCCTTTTCGCGGAAGAACTCGATGACATCATCGTCCAGCATGATCGTGATGCGTGTCTTGCCGGGCGACGGGATGACGGCACCGCGCTTGCCCTTCGAGAAATCGTATTCCTTACGCATGGTACTGCTCCGTTTCGCCACGACTGGCCTTGCGCGCGGAGATCAACCGAGTCCGGAGGCCGCGCGGTGTGTGAACGACGACAAGAACGCGACCCATCGAATCCATGCCCAGCGTGATGAAGCGCTGCTCGGCTTCGGCATCCGGATCTTCCACCGTCACGGCGAGCGGATCGCGAAGGGCCTGCTCTGCGTGAGCGAAGCTGACCTTGTGCTTGCGAAGGTTTGTCTGCGCCTTGTCCGGGTCGAACTCGATGTCCACACGAGCATTATGCATACAAATATGCATTACCTCAAGCCGGCTCAGAGTTATCCCTGTGGCGGCGACTCGGCCGCCTTCGTGAACGAGTTGCCCGCCGCCGCCATCTGCTCGTCGAGCTTCTTGCTGAGGTCCGCGATCAGGTCGAGCATCTTGGTGAGCGCGTCCATCACTTTCTTCGGATCGTTCTTGTCGGCGCCCAGCTGCTCGAGCTCACGCAGGTTTCGGGTCCCGCCCTCGAGCTGGTCGAGCTTCTTCGAGAAATCGCCATCGCTCTCGGCGGCACCGGACGTCGCGGCCGTGCCGTGCGCCTGGCTGCCGCCCTGACCGATCGGCTTCACGCCGCCCAGCGTTTGCCGCGTCAGCGCCATGCTCGATCCGGGCCGCCCCGGGAGCGATGACATCGAAGGCGGTCGCGGCGGCGGCAGCTTCGGCGGCATGCCGCCCTGCCCCGGCGTGCCGGCCTGGCCGTGCAGCACCAGCGCCTGCGATCCGCCCTCGCCGCCCGGTGCACCATCGCGCCGCATCGTCGGCGGCAGGCTCATCGAACGCGGCCGCTGTGCCGCGCTCGTCAGCGGCGTCGCGCCGCCCTCGCGCCGCGGCGGTCCGCCCACCGATGCGTCGCGCTGCGACGGCGTCGACGGACGCGGCGTGATCGCAGGGCGGCTGCCCGGAATCGACCCCGGCGTGACGCCGGGACCGATCGAGTTCGACCGCTGCAGCCCCGGTGCGTTGCCGAGCGGAATCTGCGGCGGCATGGTGGTTCAGCGCGACGCCACGCGGCACAGGCCCAGCACCTCGCGGCTCTGCGAGCAGCTCGATGCGACCGACGCCTTGCCGGTCGACGCGACGTTGTGCGCCGGCTCGGCCTCGCTGTCGCAATGCGACAGCACCTTCTGCGTCGGCGCGTAGTACGACCAGCCCTTCGGCAGCTGCGGCGGCGCCAGGCTCACCTCCTGCCACTTCGCATGGCCTTCGGTCTTCAGCTTCTCGAAGTTGCTGCACATCGACTTGGCAAAGCGCGTCAGCGAATCGCGCACGGCCGGCGACTGGTAGTCGTAGGTCACCAGCATCGACTTGACCGACAGCGAGGTCGCGTCCTGCGTCAGCCAGTTCGGGTAGCTGGTGCTGCGGATCGTCGCCGGCACGTAGGTGCCGTCGAGCGCCTGCGTCTCGGACGCCGCGCGGTCGAGCGTCAGCAGCTTGATGTACTGGCGCGCCTCGGACTTCATGTCGGCGAACAGCTTGGCCGGCTGGCCCGCGACGACCACGACCACGTCGATCGACTTGTCGGTCGCAAGCTTCACCAGTGCCTCCTCGTTCGACAGGAAGCTGGTGTTCTGCTCGAGCATCGGGCTGCCGAACATCGCGCGGTACAGCGTGGTCGCGGTCAGTGCGGTGCCGCTGCCGACCGGGCCGACGTTGATGCGCTTGTCGCGCAGCTCATGGATGGAGCGCAGCGGCGAATCGGCGCGCGCGACGAAGTAGATCTCCTCGTCGTACAGCGGCATCACGACGCGCAGCGGCTTGATCAGCCGCGCCGCCTCGGCGTCGCCGGCATTCGCCTGGTCGAGGTAGGCACGGTACACGTCGGACTGCACCAGCGCGAGCCGCACGCCCGGCTCGGAGCGCAGGCGCCGCACGTTCTCGGCCGAGCCCTTGGAGGGCAGCACCTCGAGCGGCAGGCCGGCGGGTTTGCCGATCAGGCGCGACAGGTCGCGGCCGATCTCGATGTAGGTGCCGCGGTCGGAGCCGGTGACGATGCGGTCGCCGGCATGGGCCCCCAGCGAGGCCAGGCACAGGGCAGTGGTCAGAAGAAGTTGGCGCATGGATTTCTCCGGTGAGTGGTGGACAGCGCTCAAGGCGCCGGGAGCTCGCACAGGCCGAGGGCCCGGCGCGCAGAGGGACAGGAATCGGTGGCGGGCGGGGTTCCCGCGGGAATGGCAGCGGGTGCGGGCGTGACCGCGGGTGCGGGTTCGGGCGTTGGTGCAGCTGCCGCGACCACCACGGCCGAAGCCGCCGGTGCGGCCGACACCACCGGTGCCACCGGCACGATGGTCGCAACTTCGGGCAGCCGCGGCGCCACCGGCCGCGCACCGCTGAACGACATCGCGAACGAGGCCGCACCGGCCGCCAGCCCGCCACCCACCAGCCACGGCAGCAGGCGTGCGAACGAACGCGCCGGCTTGACCGCCGCGCTCCGGGACGCGGTCGCCTCGCGGCGCGGCGCGGCCGTCGTCAGCGCGGCGATCTCGTCGGGCTTCAGCAGCTGCAGCGTCGGCACGAAATCCGTGTCTTCGCCATCGGGCGTCGCCAGGTCGCGTTCGAGCTGCGCATCGAGCCGCGCCAGCATCGAGACGAAGGCGTCGCGTTCGCGCGCGCCGGTCTGCACGGCGGCCGCGCTCACGGTGCGCTCCGGACGATGTCGACGCGCTTCATGCCGGCCAGGAAGGCCTCTCGCATCCGGCTCTCATCAAGCTGCCCGGCCAGCACGTTGCAGAACTGGTCGCGGCTGGTGACGGCGGCCGCGGCGCGGCGCACCAGCACGTCGGCGATCGGCCCGATGTGCTCCGCCAGCAACCGTGTCGCGTGTTCGATCACCGCCTGCGGCATGGTCTGCGCATCGCGCCGCACCCGTTCCGCTTCGAGTTCGCGCAGGCTTTGCGCATCGGTGCAGTAGTTCACCGCATCGCCGATGTGGCCGAACACCAGGCAGGGCCGCAGCGGCGACTCCATCTCGCTGATGCGCTCGCCGCCGACCACCAGCAGTTGCCGGTCGTCGCGCTGCATCACCGCGGCACAGCGTGACAGCGCCTTCGCCGCGGTCAGGTCCAGGCCGCCGCTGCGGGTCAGGTCCAGCACCACCTGGCGCGAACTCCGGTTGACCCGCTCCACCGCGCCCACCGCGGCCTCGACGGTCGCGAAGAACAGCGGCTGGCCGATCTCGATCACCGGCACGTCGCGCGAGTTCGTCGCGTTCATCGGCACGCCGACGATGGTCGGTGCCATCGCGTCGGTGGCGTTGTATTCGCGGCGCACCAGGCTGTCGCGCATCTGCACGAAGGCCAGCACCGAGGCGGCGACCACGCCGGCGCCCACCGCCACCAGGATGTCGGCCGACAGCAGCAGCACGCACACCAGCGCGACCACCGCGAGCTCGCCGCGCATGCCGTGCCGGCCGGCCTGCCACTGCGCCAGCAGCTCGCGCACCGGCGGCACGGCGATCTCGCCGGCCACGCACAGCATCAGCGCGGCGATCACCGCCAGCGGCACCTTGACGATCAGCGACGCGAACACCAGCGTGCCCAGGCCCACCAGCACCGCCGACGCGAGCGCCGCACTGCGCGAGCTGGCGCCGGCCTTGATGTGCACCGACGAGGTCGAGGTGCCACCGGCCACCGGCAGCCCGCCGGCCAGCAGCGACACCAGCGAACCGATGGCACCGGCCATCAGCGCGCGGTTGGCATCGAAGCGCTGCGTGCCGAGGTCTTCGATCTGCATCGCCGAGGTCAGCGTCTCGACCGAGTTGACGAGCGCGATCACGCCGGCGAAGGCCAGCACGTCCAGCCAGCGGCCCGGCGGYCAGCCTTCGAGGAACTGCCCGACGAGGTGCGACACCGGCAGCAGCGGACCACCGGCCAGGTCGATGGCCGGCAGGTGCGGCAGGGCGCCCGGCGCGCCGAGATCGACCACCAGCGCGACCAGCAGGCCGGCCGCCAGGCCCGCCAGCATCGCGCCGCCGGCGCCGTAGCGCACCCGCAGCAACGCGAACACGCCGAAGGTGCCGATGGCGGTGCACAGCGGCGCCCACGGCCGCAGCCGGTCGGGTGCGGCCACCAGGTCGGGCAGCTCGGACCACACCAGCCGCAGCGCCAGCGCGATCACCAGGCCGGCCGTCACCGAGCTCGGGATCAGCCGGATCAGGCCGCCGAGCTTCAGCGCCGCAAAGGCCAACTGGATCAGCATCGCGACGAACAGGCACAGCGACAGCAGCGCGAGCACCTGCGGCAGCTTGGTGCCTTCGCCGGCGGCGAACGAGGCGGCCGCCGCCGCGATCACGACCGCGACCGACGCACGCGGCGAGAAGATCTGCGTCGGCACCGAGCCGAGCGCACTCGCGACGAGGGCGCCGAGCGAGGCGGCGATCAGCCCCGACAACACCATCGCCGACACCACGCCCGGCCCCATCGACGAGATCGATCCGGCCGCCACCGCGCCATACGACACGGTGGTGATCAGCGACAGCAACGCGGACAGCGAAGCCCCTCGCACGTCGCCCCAGGGCAGCGGGACGCGGTCGGGACGCAGGCCGTCGAAGGTGGAGTGTGTGGTGGAGCGCATGGTGGTGTGGGCGGTGGTGGACGGTTGTGGCTCTAGGCGTGGAACGTGGCCTGCGCCGACAGCCCGAGGGCGGCCGTCGGTGCAGAGGAAGGTCCGGAAGGTGTGCGCGGCACGACGGCCGCGTCGATGCGGTAGCCGCTGCCGTAGACGCCGCGCAGTGCGAGCGCCTCGCCGGCGCAGCGCTTGAGCTTGCGGCGCAACTGATAGATGTGCTGCTCGATCGAGCGGCCGGTGATGCCGGCGTCGGTGCCCCACACGTCCTGCGCGAGGCGGGCGCGGGTCACCAGCTGGCCGGCGTTCTCGAACAGCAGCTGCGCGAGCGCGAGTTCACGGGCCGTCAGGCCGACGCGCTGCGAGCGCGAGACGATGGCGCTCGCGCCGCGGTCGATGCTGCAGCCGGCGACGCTCGGGCCGGTCTCGGCCGGGGCC
>NZ_JBFULV010000112.1:0-19899 GCF_054049715.1 Rhizobacter sp. P5_C2
GGCGGCCGACTGGGCCACCGCCACCACCAAGGCGCGCGCGCTGGCCGCGGCCGCCGGGCTGGACTTCGACGCGCTCGCCGCCGTCACGCCGTACGAGTTCTACGGCGACTTCCACCGCACGGTGTACGCCGGCGAGCTGGCGCTGCGCGACATGGGCGAGCTGCGCGTGAAGCAGTACAAGCTGCTGATGTCGGCGTTCCCGGCCGCGCCCGCGGCGATCGTGAAGGTGGGCGACAAGCCGTCGGACCAGAACGCGGTGCAGGTGGCCTTCCAGAGCCAGTTCAAGCAGGTGTTCGCGATCTTCAAGGGGCTGGGTTCGGGCAAGCCGAGCGGCCACTTCACGATCGACTTCAAGAACAAGAAGCTGGTGAACGCGGACACCGCCGGGGTCAGTTTCAACTGATTTGATGGCAAGCTCCGGGGTCCTTCCCCAGACTCCGGAGACTGACATGCCCAAGGGCTACTGGATCGTGCGCGCCGACATCACCGATCCCGAGGTCTACAAGACCTACCAGGCGGCCAATGCCGCGCCGTTCAAGCGCTTCGGCGCGCGCTTCCTGGTGCGCGCCGGCGGCTTCGAGGTGGTCGAGGGCAGCAGCCGGGCGCGCCACGTCGTGCTGGAATTCCCGTCCTACGAGGCGGCACTCGCCTGCTGGAAGTCGGACGACTACCAGGCCGCGATCCGGCTGCGCGAGACGGTGTCGACGCTTGACATCGTCGTGATCGAAGGCTACGACGGCCCGCAGCCCTGAGCCTGCAGCGGCCGCCGAACCGCGACTTTGCACACGGCATGCGGCGTCGGCCGCGGGTCCGGCCGTCTCAAGCCGGTTGCCGGCAGGGCCGATAAAACCGTGTGCTCTCCTTCGCCTGCTTCAACAAAGCCCCCTGGCAACGCCGTGTCGCTGCCGGGTGCCTGTTGCTGCTGGTGGGCGGCGCGCTGACGCTGGCCCGCCCGGCGCAGGCTGGCGAGATCGGCGCATCCGTCTTCGCGATCGAAGCCCGCCATGGCAATGAACCCGCCTCGGTCATCACCGAATTGCGCCCGATCGAGGCGCTGGCGCGGGCAAGCGGTGGCGACGACCTGCGCATCTTCCTGGCCGCCTGGGGCTATGCCCATGCCGCCATCGACAAGCCGGCCGTGGCCGAGGCCGCGATCGAGGAACTCACCGAGATCGGCCGGCGCACCGAAGACGCCGCGGCACTCGCCTCGGCCTACACGCTGAAGGCCTGTGTGCTGCAGTTCTCCGGCCAGGTGCGCGCGGCCTTCGGCTGGATCGAGAGCGCGGTGCCGCTGGCCGAGAAGGTGAACAGCCCCGACCTCAGTTACTGGGTCGACATGACCGCCGGCGACCTGGCCACCTTGAACGGGCAGATCGACGAAGGCATCCGCCTGCTCGAAGCCGCGGCGCAGGCCGCGCGCACCGGCCGCAATCCGCGCCGCGAGGCCCAGGCCTACCAGGCGCTGGCGCCGCTGCGCATCGTCAAGGGCGATACCGCCTCGGCGCTGGTGGAATCGCGCAGGGTGCGCGAGCTGGCCAGCCGCGCCGGCGACGTGGCGCTGATCACCTCGGGCTGGATCATGGAGGCGCTGGCCTCCGAAGCGTCGCACCAGCCCGACCGCGCCGACCACGCGCGCCAGCAGGCCGCGCTCACGGGCAGCGTGGTGCGGCCGGCGTCCGGCGTCAATTCGCAGATGGGCGGTACCAGTTGGCTCAGCACCGAGCTCGACACCCTGCTGACGATGTCGACGCTGTACCTCGGCCACCGCGACTACCCGGCGGCGCGCGAGTTCGCGCTGCGCGCGCAGCGCCTGGCCGACCTGCGCCAGGACCGCGGCACCGCCGCGCGCGCCCTCGTCAACCAGGGCCTGGCCGAACTGGGCGCCGGCCATGTGCTGACCGGCCGGCAGCTCGCCGACCAGGGCCTCTCGACGCTCGGCAATGCCGGTCGCAATGCCGAATACCTGATCCAGCTGAACCGCTATGCCACCGCGCTGGAGCGCGCCGGGCAGGCCGCGCAGGCCCTCGACCGGCTGCGCGAGGCCCTGCTGCTCGAGACCGACCTCGAACGCCGCGACCGCCACAGCACGGTCGTCGCACTGCAGCGCGAGTCGAGCTTCCAGCAGCGCCAGCGCCAGCTGGAGCAGCTGCAGCACGACAACGAGCTGCAGGCGGTCGAGATCTCGCGCCGCAAGAACGAGCGCGCGCTCGGCTTCCTGCTGGTGGTGGCGATGGCGATCGGCATCGTCGCGGCCTGGCGGCTCTACCTGCGCTCGCTCGATGCGAACCGCCGGCTCGCCCTCAACAACGACGCGCTGGAGTTCGCGAGCACGCACGACAAGGTCACCGGCCTGCTGAACCGCCGTGCGATGGAAGCCGACGTCGCCTCGCTGGGCGGGCAGCCGTACTGCGCGGTGACGCTGTCGGTCAAGCAGTTCGGCCTGATCGTCGGCAGCGTCGGCCACCAGCTGGGCGACACGCTGCTGTGCCAGATCGCGACCCGGCTGGACGACGCGGCGACCCGCCACGACGGCCGCCTGTACCGCATCGACGGCGTGACCTTCGCCGCGATCTACCGTTTCGGCGCCGACGTGCCGCGGCTGCACCGTGGACTCGAAGCGCTGACCGAGGCGATGGAGATGCCGTTCGAGATCGGCCACCAGGACCTGATGGTCTCGATCGGCATCGGCGCCTCCGAGTACCCGAAGGACGCGAGCAGCCACGACGAGGTGGCGCGCCTGGCCGAGCTGGCCAAGCTGCAGGCGCAGGCCGAGCCGGGTAACAGCCACGTGGTCTACGACGCGCGCATCGGCGAAGGCCAGCGCGACAAGCTGCGCATGGAATCGCGCATGAACAAGGCGCTGGAATCCGGCGACTTCGAGGTCTTCTACCAGGGCCAGCGCGCACGTGGCGGCGGCATCAAGGGCTTCGAGGCGCTGCTGCGCTGGCATGACGACGGCAAGATGGTGTCGCCGGCACATTTCATTCCGCTGGCCGAGGAGACCGGGCTGATCGTGCGCATCGGCGCCTGGGTGCTGCGCCAGTCGTGCCTGCAGGCCAGGGCCTGGGCCGATGCGGGGCTGGGGGCGCCGGTGGTGGCCGTGAACATCTCGCCGCGCCAGTTCAACCACCCGGAGTTCATGACCACGGTGCGCGAGACGCTGGCCGAGACCGGCGTCGACCCGGCGCAGATCGAGCTCGAGATCACCGAAGGCAGCGTGATGGACGACGCCGAGGCCAGCGTCGCGCGGCTGCATGCGCTGCGCGCGCTCGGGCTGCAGCTCGCGATCGACGACTTCGGCACCGGCTACGCCAGCCTGTCGTACCTGCGCCGCTTCCCGCTGAACCGGCTGAAGATCGACCGCTCGTTCATCAGCCAGCTCGGCGCGAGCGAGCAGGACGACACCATCGTGCGCACCGTCATCGAGCTGGCGCACAGCCTCGGGCTGTCGGTCACGGCCGAAGGCGTCGAGACGCCGGCCCAGCAGAACCTGCTCGACGGCTGGGGCTGCGACATCGTGCAGGGCTTCCTGCACTCGCGGCCGGCACCGGCCGCCACCGCGACCATGCTGCTGGTCGGCGACCGGCAGCCTGCGCTCGCCGCGGCCTGAAGGTTCCGCCGGCGCGAGTTCGACGCACCCCGATTTCAGGGGGATGCGGTGCTTCCCTGGCTCAGAGTCGGCACGCACAATCGCTGCGTGATGAACCGACTTTTTCTGGCCATGGTTGGGATGCTCTTGATCGGCAGCGCGGGAGCGCAGCCGGCCGCCGCCGAGTTGCGCCCCGAGCAGATCGCCACCTACCGGCAGAAGCTCGAGGCCGGCTGCGTCACCGACGCGAAGGCGGGCGGGCTGACCCCGTCGAACGCCCAGGCGATGTGCGGCTGCTGGAGCAAGAGCCTCGCGCAGAGCGTGACCGAAGCCGAATGGCAGGCGGCGGCCTCGCATGCGCTGAAGCGCGACGAGGCGGCCGAGACCCAAGTGCTCGCGCCGCATGTGCGGCAGGCCGCGCGGCTGTGCGCCGCGGTCGGGCGTTAGCCGTTCTTCAGGCGCTCAAACGCCGATAGAAGTAGGTCGTCGCGCACAGCCCGCCCTCGGGCATCAGCGCGTAGTCGGGCACCACGCCGACGCGCTGCCAGCCCTCTCGTTCGTACAGCCGTTCGGCATCGGGGTTCGCGGTGTCGAGCACCAGCAGCGTCTTGGCGTACTCCCTTGCAAGCGTTTCGGCCGCGCGCATCAGCGCGGCACCGGTGCCCTGGCGGCGCGAGCGGCGGTGCACCAGCATCTTGCAGAGGTCGGCGCGGTGCGGCTGGTTGTCTGGCTGGTCGAGCACCAGCTGCACGGTGCCGACGATGCCTTGCGCGTCTTCGGCCACCAGCAGCGCGCGCTCGCCGCTGGCGACGCCTTCGGCGATGCGGCGCCAGAAGGCCTGTGCGCGCTCCGGCGCGAACGGCTGCATGAAGCCGACCGAGGCGCCGCCGTCGACGCAGTCGATCAACACCGCGGACAGCGCATCGATGTCGGCCGGGGTCAGCGCGGTGAGCCGCCGAACGGTCAGGTCAGGGGAGGGCATCTCATCTCCAGGGGGCGGTTTCGGTGGTGATCACGACGGCGTAGCGGGCCGGCTTGCGCGTCGGGTTGTGGTAGCTCATCGGGCGGTCGAGCACCATCGCCAGGCAGTCGCCGGCGTTCAGCCGGTGCCGCTCGTCGCCGAGCGCGATGGCGATGCTGCCTTCGAGCACCCAGACCTGTTGGTGCACGCGCGGCGTGCGAGCGGCGGTCTCGTAGCTGACGCGCGCGCCGGCCGGAAACGCGACCTCGACGATCTGGATCGGCGACGCGAAGCCGGGCGGCGAGACGTTGCGCCGCACATAGCCCGAGGCCGGGTCGCGCCACAGCAGCTGATCGGCCAGTCGCGACACCGGCGCAGCTTCGGCACCGGGCGCCTCGAACAGCGACGCCAGCGCGACGCCGAGCCCGGTCGCCAGCTTCTCCAGCACCACGGCGGTGGGGCTGCTTTCGCCGCGCTCGATCAGCGAGATCATCGAGCGGCTGACACCGCATTGCGTGGCCAGCTCGTCGAGCGACAGGCCGCGCGCGGCGCGCAACTCGCGCAGGTTCTGCGCGATGCGGTCGGAGAGGGAGGAGGTCGGCGCGTCTTGCATTGGAATAATCATCCAATATGTTAGATGACTCTGTCAAGCCCACTCGGCGGCATCGCAGGATCACGGGACGTCGCCTACCATCCACGGCATGTCGCGTCGCAACCTCCATGGCATCAACTCGATCGCGGTCGGTGCGCTGGCGCTGTGGCTGATCGCCGGCGTCAAGCGCCTGCAGATCTACCGCGACACGCATGCCGGCTACCTGCTGGACGTGCTTGAGCGCATGGGGTGGCTCACGGATGCATCGCACAGCGACGCGCAGCTGAAGGCCTGGGATCCGTTCTCGCTGAACGACGGCACTGCGATCACGGTGGCGTTCGGGTTCGGCATCTACCTGGCGCTGGCGGCGATCGGCTCGGCGCTGTGGGCGCAGCGGCGCGACGAGGACAATCTTTACCTCAGCGCCGGCTTCATGTGCGGTTCGTGCGCGCTGGTGTATGCGGACTATGCGTGGGGGATGGCGGCGATGCTCGCGGGTGCAGCTGCGATGCTGCTGCTGCGTTCCCGCACGCGTACCGTCAGCCCGCGACGAGCCTGAACACCAGCGGCATCAACAAGGCCGCCAGCACCACCTGCAGCCCGAGCGCGATGCCGGCGTAGGCCCCGGCCTCGTCGTTGACCTGCAGCGCGCGGGCTGCGCCGATGCCGTGCGAGGTGGTGCCGAGCGCGAAGCCGCGCACCGCCCAATCGGTGAACCCGAGTGCGTTGAAGAGCCAGCGCGCCGACAGCGCACCGGCCATGCCGGTCAGCACCGCGAACACCGCGGCCAGTGCCGGCACACCGCCGATCTGCTCGGCGATGCCCATCGCCACCGGTGCGGTGACCGACTTCGGCGCCAGCGAGCGCACCACGTCGGCCGGCATGCCGAACGCGAGGCCCATCGCGACCGCGCTGGCGGCGGCCGCGCTGCCGCCGGCCAGCGCGGCGATGACGAGCGCGACGCCGCGGCGCCGCATCTCGTGCCGCCGCACCCACAGCGGCCAGCCGAGCGCGACCACCGCCGGCCCCAGCAGCACGTGCACGAACTGCGCACCGGCGAAGTAGGTCGGGTAGGGCGTCTTCGTCGCGAGCAGCACGCAGCCGATCATGACCACCGACCACAGCACCGGGTTGGCCCACGCGGCGCGGCCGACGCGCTCGTGGCCGGCCTGCACCAGCACGTAGGTGACGAGCGTGGCCGTCAGGCCGAACAGCGGCGTCGTCGACAGGTAGACCCAGAGCTGCACGAAGTCAGCCATCGTGGCCCTCTCGAGGTTCCGGGCGCAACAGCACGCGCAGCACGAGCCCGGTGACCGCCATGCCCGTCCAGGTCGACGCGCAGACGACGACCAGCAATTGCCAGCCCCAGCTCGACACCAGGTCGAGGTGCGTGATCACGCCGACACCGACCGGCACGAACAGCAGCGACAGGTGCGTCAGCAGCAGCTCGGCCGCGGCCTGCACCGGTGCGCGCACGACCGGCCAGCGCAGCAGCGCCAGCAGCAGCGCGAGGCCGATCACCGGGCCGGGGATCGGCAGCTTCGTCGCATGGGCGATGGCCTCGCCGGCCGCCTGCAACAGCAGCAGCCACGCGAGGCCGCGCAGCGCATTCATGCAGGCTTTCCGCGGCCGATCATCCAGGCCGCACTCAGGCCGCTGAGCAGCGCGAGCGCCGCACACACGCCCATCACCTGCCGGAACCCGGCCACGAAGGCGCCGCCGATGGCGTGTTGCAGGGCCGGCCTGAGCGTGGCGTCGAGCCCGTCGGGCAGCGCGATGCCGGCGAGCCGGTCCTGCTGCTGCCGCACTGCATCGGCCACGCCGGCCGGCAGCGACAGCGCCTGCAGCGACTCGGCAAGCTGGTGGTTGAAGCCATGCGCCATCAGCACGCCGAAGCCGGCGATGGCCAGCAGGCCGGCCGCGCGCGACACCGCGTTGTTGACGCCCGAGGCCACGCCGGCCGCCTCCGCGCCGACCGCGTTCATCACCGTGGTCGTGAGCGGCGCGACCGTGATGGCCATGCCGAGGCCGAGCACGATGGTGGCCGGGAAGAAGCCCGTCCAGTAGCCGCTGCCGACGCCGGGCAGCATGAACAGCGCGAAACCGGCGGCGGCCACCAGCGGGCCGACGATCAGCGGCAGGCGCGGCCCGGTGCGGTCGACGAGGTGCCCCGCGGCCCGCGACAGCGCGAACATGATCGCGATGAACGGCAGCATTGCGGCACCGGCCGCCGCCGCGCCGTAGCCCTGGACCTGGATCAGGTTGAGCGGCAGGAAGTACAGACCGCCGCCAAGCGCGGCGTACAGCAGCAGCGTCAGCAGGTTGGCGCCGGCGAAGTCGCCGATGCGGAACAGGCGCAGCGGCACCATCGGCGCGGCGCTGCGCGCCTCGACACGCAGGAAGAACGCGAGGCCCGCGATGCCGACCGCGAGCGCCGCCAGCACGTCGGCTGAGCCCCAGCCGTGCAACGGCGCCTGCACCAGCGCGAACACGATGCCGGCGAGGCCGATCGTCACGAGCACCGCGCCGGGGACGTCGATCGCCGAGGTGTCGGCGCTGTTGCGGCTCTCGGGCACGCGGGTGGCGCAGATCAGCAGCAGCGCGGCGCCGAGCGGCAGGTTCACGAGGAAGGCCCAGGTCCAGCGGTAGTGCTCGACCAGCCAGCCGCCGAGCACCGGGCCGACCGCGGCCGCGACGCCGCTCAGCGCCGACCAGGTGCCGATCGCGCGGCCGCGATCGGCCTGCGTGAAGTTCGCGCCGATCAGCGACAGGCTGCCCGGCACCAGCAGCGCCGCGCCGATGCCTTGCAGCGCGCGCGCCGCGATCAGCAGGTCGGCCGACGGCGACAGCGCGCAGGCCGCCGACGCGACGGTGAACAGCGCGACGCCGATCATGAAGACGCGGCGCCGCCCGAGCCGGTCGCCGAGCGCGCCGCCGGCCAGCAGCAGCGACGCGAGGAACAGCGCATAGGCCTCGACGATCCACTGCAGCTGCGCGGCGCTGGCGTTCAGCTCGCGCTGGATCGCGGGCAATGCGACGTTGACGATGCTGCCGTCGATGAAGGCCATGCCCGAGCCGAGGATCGCGGCCGCGAGCGTCCAGCGCTGCCCGCCGGCCGACGCGCCGGCGCAGGGCGCGCCATGCAGGATGGCGACCTTGTCGCAGGGGGTCTGGCCGGTGGGGGTCATGGTGGGGAAGATTGTGTCGATTCTGCCGGTTCGGAGAGACTCGTGCCTCCGGTCATGCGAGGCGGTCATCTCACTGTGCGGAAAGCTCGACGACCTTGAGTCCGAGGTGAGTTTCAAAAGGATCGAAGTCGCGATCCGCGTGCAACAGGTGCATGCCATCTTCGATGCAGCGGGTCGCGATCAGCGTGTCGATCGTCTTGCGGACTGTTACGCCGAGCGCTCGGAGCTTTCGAAAGTTCTGGGCCGCCTGGACAGCGGTGTCGCGCCCGCAGATGTCGACCACGCCGAAGGCACCGAGAACCTTTCTGGCCGCCTTGAAATCGGCATCCGTTCGAAAGCCCTGCAAGACTTCGATCAGTATCAGATCGCCGACAACGAGCTTCTCGGCGTCCAGCAGTGCATCGAGGGTCTGTGCGGCTGGCGTGGGCGCACCGCGAAAATAGTCGATCCAGACGCTGGAGTCGACAAGGATCACTTGTCGGTCCTCATTGCGTCGAGGTCACCTTCCCAGTGAAGCTTTCCCCTGAACTGTCGTGCCTGCGCCTGACGATTCAGCTGCAACAGGGTCTGCAGCGCCAGCTCGACGACCTCGCGTTTCGTCTTCGCGCCACTCACTCGCAGCGCGTCCCGCATGAGCTTGTCGTCGATCACGATGTTCGTTCGCATGATGTGTACCTCGGAATCGATGCGTACACATTCTATGCCTGGCGCGCAGATGAGCTCTGCGCCTGGCACGTGTGGACGCTGGCGGTGGCCGGCGGTGCGCTGCCCGACAATCGCCCGCATGACATCGATCCGCTGCCTGCTTGCCCTCACGTCCTTGCTCGTCGCGACCGCGAGCGCCGCGCAACCGGCCCGCTCCACCGCGGCGCCGAACCTCGTGCTGGTGCTGCAGGCGCCCGACCGCGCGTTCCCGCTGACCATCGTGCGCGGTGGGGCGTTCGCGCCGTTCGAGCTGACCGTCGACTCGCTGCAACCAGGCCAGCGCGTGCAGCTTCACCGGGCCGGTGCTCGTGTCGGCGAGGCGCGCGTCGATCACCTGCAGATCGAGGAGCGGCAAGGCTGTTCGGAAGGCAGCCATGCGGTGCTGGCGCCGCCGTTGACGGGGGCAGGCGACGCGACGGCGCTCGTGACGACGCGCCCGCTGAAAGACCTGGGCGTCGAACGCCCAAGCGCTGCCACCGAGGCCGACCGGGCCGCCGCGCGCGACGTCGCGCGCACCATCCTGGCGCGCCACCAGGCACCGGCTGCCGCGCTGGCCGACACACTCGCGGCCTTGCGGGTGTCGGTCGTGCGCATCGAGCGCGCAGGCCCGCCGGTCCTCGTCGCGTCGTCGCACATCGAGAACCAGGACAACGCGCAGACGCTGTTCTTCGTCGCCGAGCGCACGGCCCAAGGCGCCTATGCGGCCACCCATGAGGAGTTCTTCCGCGGCGGTGCCGGCGAGTCCGCGCTGATGGAGATGGACTTCGTCGATGACGCCGACCTCGATGAAGACGGCGTCGCCGAACTCGTCTACGCCTACGCCGGCTACGAATGGTCCGGCTACGGCGTGCTGAAGCGCCGTGCCGGCGGCTGGACCTCGGTGCACGCGCAGGCCGCGGGCGGTTGTTGAACTCGACGCCGGCGGTTACTGTTCGGGCTCCAACAAACCCCAGGAGGAACCCATGTTCGGTTTGACATCCCTAGGCGTCATCCACACGGTCATCTCGCTCGTCGCGGTCGCGGCCGGCCTGGTGGCGTTCTTCAGAGACAAGCGCATCGTCGCGGCCAACGCCACCGGCCGCGTCTACATCTGGGCCACGGTGCTGACCTGCGTCACCGGCTTCGGCATCTTCCAGCACGGCGGCTTCGGCAAGCCGCACATGCTGGGCATCATCACGCTGGTCGTGCTGGCGGTCGCGGCGCTGGCCGGCCGGCGCAAGCTGTTCGGCGGCGCGTCGCCGTATGTCGAGACCGTCAGCTACTCGCTCACGTTCTTCTTCCACATGATTCCCGGCGTCACCGAGACGACCACGCGGCTGCCGCTGGGCAAGCCGCTGCTGCCGAATGCCGACGCGCCCGAGCTGCAGGCCGCGGCCGGCGTGCTGTTCCTGCTGTTCGTGATCGGCGCGGGCTGGCAGTGCCTGCAGTTGCGCGCCCGCAGCCGCCCGGGACTCGCCTCGGCGTCGCCCGCAGCCTGACCCGCCGATGACCCTGCAGCGCGCCACGGCCTCGCACCTCAGCATCACCGTCAACGACGTGGCGCGCGTCGCGGGCGTCTCGGCGATGACGGTGTCGCGCGTGCTGAACCGGCCGGAGAGCGTGCCGGCCGGCACCGTCGAGAAGGTGCGGGCCGCGGTGGCGCAGACCGGCTACGTGCCCAACCGCGCGGCCGGCGCGCTGCGCTCGAGCCGCAGCCGGCTCGTCGCGGCGGTGGTGCCGACGCTGTCAGGCCCGATGTTCCTCGAGACGCTCGAGGCGCTGACCGCCGGCCTCGCCGAACGCGGCTACCAGCTGATGGTCGGGCAGAGCGGCTACAGCGAGGCGCGCGAGGACGAGCTGCTGGCCGACATCATCGGCCGACGGCCCGACGGCATCGTGCTGACCGGCGTGTTGCACACCGCGCAGGGCCGGCAGCGGCTGCTCGCCTCGGGCATCCCGATCGTCGAGACCTGGGACCTGATCCCCGATCCGATCGACGTGCTGGTCGGCTTCTCGCACGAGGCCGTGGGGCGTGCGGTGGCCGGGTTCTTCGCCGACCGGGGCCGGCAACGGCTCGCGGTGATCGGCGGTGACGACCCGCGCGCACGGCGCCGCGCCGAGGCCTTCGCCGGCGAGGCGCAGGCGCGCGGGCTGGCCGCGCCGGTGCTGCAGTACGTGCCCGCGCCGACCCGCCTGGGCCATGGCCGCACGGCGCTGCGCGAGCTGCTGCGCCAGCAGCCGCAGGCCGATGCGGTGTTCTGCAGCTCCGACCTGCTGGCGCTCGGTGTGTTGACCGAGGCGCGGGTGAGCGGCGTCGACGTGCCGGCGCAACTGGCCGTGGTCGGCTTCGGCGACCTGAACTTCGCAGCCGACCTCGAGCCCGCGCTGACCAGCGTGCGCGTCGACCCACGGCAGATCGGTGACCTCGCCGCGCAGTGCATCGTCACGCGAGCCACCGGCGAGGCGCTCGATTCGCGCGTGATTGATGTCGGCTTCTCGATCGTCGAGCGCGCCAGCAGTTGAAGGCCTGACGCACTCCTGGTGAACTTCCCGCGGCGGGAGGCAGAGCTCGGCTTCCGTCGACGGACCGCTTGTCGGATAAATTGTTTCGATCACCGACGTCCGCGCCATCTGCGTCAGATACCTAATTGCGCCAAATGTTCTTTCAATCGCTGGCCGCTCCGATCTGCAAATCGCTCGAACATTTCACGTTCGATGGTGCATCTACAGATTGATGCCCGCAGGGCAATTGATCAACATTGATCCATGTCAATTGCGAGGACTGATGTAGGAAGAGCGACGAGCACTCAGGGACTCAATTGAGCGTCAATTGTTGGTCTTTTCGAACTCTATAAATCTCCCATCCTGTCGATAGTAGTGACGTAGTTTTTGCATTTATCCAAAGGGAGTAGAGGATGAAATTCCTGTCCAATGTGAAGATCGGTACGCGCCTGAGCGCCGGCTTCGCTGTGTTGCTGACCATGCTGGCTGTCCTGGCTTTCACTGCCAAGGTGCAGGCTGATCGCCTGCAGGCGCACACCGAGTACTACGACAGCCACATCATGGCGTCCTACAAGTTGGTCACCGAGTTCATGCGCAGCGCCGACGACGCGCGACGCCGCTCGTTCCTCCACATTCTCGGCAAACAAGAACAGAAGAAGGAGGCCGAATTGATGACCGCCAAGTCGGTCGAAGCCGCACGCAATGTGCTGGAAGATTATTCGTCGCGCGCCCTGTTCCAGGACGATGAGGATCGCGCCAATTGGCAAGAAGTGAAGACCAGGTTCGAGGCCTTCGTGCGTTCCAATGAGAAGGTCATGACGGCGTCGCGCACCATCCTCGACGATCCGGCACAGCGAGACGTGGCCGTCGGCATCATGCTGGGGGAGGCTCGCGTGGACAACATGAACCTCATCAAGGCCAAGGACGCCTGGCTGGCGCACAGCGATGCGAATGCCCAGCGCATGATCGAGCAAGGCCGGGCAACTTACCAGGCCGTGCTGTGGACGCTGGGGGGCCTGGCTGCGGCGGCCATGCTGGTGGGCGTGGTTGCAGCGCTGGCGATCACACGGTCGATCACGCGACCACTGAGCGAAGCGGTGACCATCACTCGAGCGGTGGCCGAGGGCGACCTCACACGCCAGGCGCGGATCGGGTCGCGTGACGAGATCGGTGAACTGTTGGGGTCGCTCAATCTCATGACGACCAATTTGTCCAGCATGGTCAGCACGGTGCGCGTCGGCGTAGACACCGTGGTGACCGCCGCGACGCAGATTGCCCATGGCAACCTTGACCTGTCCTCGCGCACGGAGTCGCAAGCTTCGAGCCTGGAGCAGACCGCCGCGTCGATGCAGCAGATGGCCGACAGCGTCAAGATGAATTCTGACAATGCGCGTGAAGCCAACCTCCTCTCGGGCAGGGCGTCCGAGGTGGCCGGGCAAGGGGGCGGCGCGGTCGAGCGTGTGGTCGAAACCATGGAGGGCATCCAGGATTCGAGCCGCAAGATATCCGACATCATCACGGTGATCGACGGCATCGCCTTCCAGACCAACATCCTGGCACTCAACGCCGCTGTGGAGGCGGCGCGCGCCGGCGAGCAAGGGCGAGGTTTTGCCGTGGTCGCGGCAGAGGTGCGCAACCTGGCCCGGCGCTCGGCGGACGCGGCGAAGGAGATCAAGAGCCTGATCACCACCAGTGTGGAAAAGGTGGACGCCGGCACCGTGCAGGTCAATGCGGCGCGCAAGACCATCGACGAGGCCGTGCAACAGGTTCGCAAGGTGAGCGAGTTGATCGCCGACATCACGCAATCCAGCTCGGAACAGAACTCCAGTGTCGGCCAGATCAATCAGGCGGTGGCGCAGCTGGATAACACCACGCAGCAAAACTCGGCCCTGGTCGAGGAGACATCGGCAGCGGCCGAGAGCCTGCGTCAACAGGCCGAGAAGCTGTCTGTGGCGATCTCTGTGTTTCGTGTCGCCGGGCATGATGCCGCGCCGCAGCACAGCTTCGCCTAGGCAAGGGGCACGGCTCGCAGTTTGAGTTCAGCCTGAACTCGACGCGACCTGAGCGTCGGGTTGGAATGCAAGCCATCGCGCCGGCTCTGGCCGGCGCCTCAAGATCGGGATGTCATGGACTGGCTGGCAGTGGCGAGTGGATTCGCGATTGGTGCCATTGTCGGCTTGACCGGCGTGGGTGGAGGCTCGCTCATGACGCCGCTTTTGATGGGCGTCTTCAATCTCAGCGCACCGCTGGCCATCGGCACCGATTTGTGGTTCGCTGCAATCACCAAGACCAACGGAACGATCGCCCACCACCGCCAAGGCCACGTCGACTACGGAATCGTCGCCTGGATGCTGCTGGGCAGCATCCCGGCGACGGTCATCACGCTCATGCTGATGCGATACACCGGCATGACGAAGGGGGTCAGCCACCTGATGATGCAGGTGCTGGGCGTGGCACTGCTCATGACCGCGGTCGCGGTCGTCTGTCGTCCCTTTTGTCACACCCTGGGCCTCAAGCTTGACGCCTTGCTCACGACTTCGCGCAAGCGGGCTTTGACCGTTGTCGCCGGACTGCTGCTGGGTGTCCTGGTGTCGCTCAGTTCGATTGGCGCCGGAGCGATCGGCGCGACCCTGACCCTCGTCCTCTATCCGCGACTTCCCATTCAACGCCTGATTGGAACGGACATCGCCCATGCAGCGGTGCTCACGCTGGTCGCGGGCCTGGGGCATGCGGCGCTGGGGAACGTCGACTGGTCCCTGCTCGCCAGCCTGCTGGTCGGATCTCTGCCCGGCATCTGGCTGGGCGCGCGATTGATCAGATCCCTGCCAGAGAAAGTGACACGCGGGTTGTTGTGCGTGTCCCTGTTGACCGCCGGGCTCCGCGTCATCCATTGAGCGCGGGCGCCCAGCGACGAAGGAACCTATGAAGCTGCATGATGACCCCTCCCTTCGCGAGCGCGTGACGCCCGAGCGCGTGACGGCCAGCCTCGATCAATCCCACCTCGATTGGCTCGAGGAAGAAGCCATCTTCATCCTGCGCGAGACCGTCGCCGCGTTCGAGCGCCCGGCCCTGCTGTTCTCGGGCGGCAAGGATTCGTGCGTGGTGCTGCGCCTGGCCGAGAAGGCCTTCAAGAGCAAGGGCGCCGACGGCGAGTACAAGGGCCGCCTGCCCTTCCCGCTGCTGCACGTCGACACCGGGCACAATTTTCCGGAAGTGATCGAGTTCCGCGACCGCCGCGTCGCCGAGATGGGCGAGCGCCTGGTCGTCGGCCACCTCGAAGACTCGATCAAGCGCGGCACGGTGCGCCTGTCGCACCCGCTGGAGTCGCGCAACGGCCACCAGACGGTCGCGCTGCTCGAAGCCATCGAGGAACACCGCTTCGACGTGCTGATGGGCGGCGCGCGCCGCGACGAAGAGAAGGCCCGCGCGAAGGAGCGCATCTTCTCGCACCGCGACAGCTTCGGCCAATGGCAGCCGAAGGAGCAGCGCCCCGAGCTGTGGACGCTGTTCAACACCCGCATCAAGCCGGGCGAGCACATGCGCGCGTTCCCGATCAGCAACTGGACCGAGCTCGACGTGTGGCTGTACATCGCCCGCGAGAAGATCCCGCTGCCCAACCTGTACTACGCGCACGACCGCCAGGTGATCCGCCGCAAGGGCCTGCTGGTGCCGCTGACCGAGGTGACGCCGCCCGAGGCCGGCGAGGTGGTCGAGACGGCCGAGGTGCGCTTTCGCACGGTCGGYGACATGACCTGCACCTGCCCGGTCGAGAGCCCGGCCGCGAACGCGACCGAGATCGTCGCCGARACRCTGAAGGTGACSGTCAGCGAACGCGGCGCGACCCGCATGGACGACCGCACGTCGGACGCGTCGATGGAACGCCGCAAGAAGGAAGGCTATTTCTGATGAGCACGCCGCAAGTTCAAGTGAAAGACCACCGCGCCCTGAGATTCCTGACCGCGGGCAGCGTCGACGACGGCAAGAGCACGCTGATCGGCCGGTTGCTGTTCGACAGCCGCGCGATCCTGGCCGACCAGCTCGACACGCTCGAGAAGCGCGCCGCCGGGGCGCCGATCGACCTGTCGCTGCTGACCGACGGCCTGGAGGCCGAGCGCGAGCARGGCATCACGATCGACGTGGCCTACCGCTACTTCGCGACCAAGCAGCGCAAGTTCATCATCGCCGACGCSCCCGGCCATGAGCAGTACACCCGCAACATGGTGACGGCCGCGGCCGGCAGCGATGCGGCCGTSGTGCTGGTCGACATCACCAAGCTCGACACCCACGCGAGCCCGCTGCCGCTGCTGGCGCAGACGCGCCGCCATGCGCTGCTGGCGCACCTGCTGCGCGTGCCGAACATCGTGTTCGCGGTCAACAAGCTCGATGCGGTGAGCGACCCGGCGCAGGCCTTCACGGCCACCAAGRCCGCGCTGCTGGCGTTCGCGCAGCAGGCCGGCATCGCGGTGGCCGGCGTGATCCCGGTGTCGGCGCTGCGCGGCGACAACGTCACGCAGCCGCTSGCCGCCGACTGGTAYGACGGCCCGTCGCTGCTGCARYTGCTGGAAGCSCTGCCGGCGCTGCAGGAGCGCAAGGACGGCGACCTGCTGATCCCCGTGCAGTACGTGTCGCGCGAAGGCGAAGGCACCGGCAACCAGCCGCGCACGCTGTACGGCCGCGTSGCCCACGGCCGCGTGAAGGCCGGCGACACGGTGCAGGTCTTCCCGAGCAACCAGACCGCGGTGGTCGCCGAGGTGCGCCTGGCCGGYGASGTGGTCGACGTGGTCGAGGCCGGCCARTCGGCSGGTGTCGTGCTCGACCGGCAGCTCGATGTCTCGCGCGGCGACTGGCTCTCGACGCCGTCGACCATCCACGAGACGCAGCGCTTCAGCGCGACGCTCGCSTGGCTCGACACCGARCCSGCCGTCGTCGGCCGCAAGTACTGGGTGCGCCACGGCAACCGCTGGGTGCAGGCGCGCATCACCGCGATCGAGAGCCGGCTCGACATCCACACGCTGGAGGCGATCGACGCGAACCAGCTCGCCGTCAACGAGATCGGCCATGTGATCGTCGAGACGCAGCAGGCGCTGCCGGTGGAGTCGTACCAGTCGAACCGCGTCGGCGGCTCGCTGATCATCGTCGACCCGGCGACCAACCGCACCAGCGGGGCGCTGCTGGTCAAAGGGGCTGCATAAGTGGCACTCGGTCGCGTCATCTTCATCGGTGCGGGCCCGGGCTCGGCCGACCTGATCACCGTGCGCGGCGCGCAGCGGCTGGCGCAGGCCGACGTGGTGCTGTTCGACGCGCTGACCGACCCGGCCCTGCGGGCCCATGCGCCGAATGCGCGCTGGATCAACGTCGGCAAGCGCGGCTTCTGCGACAGCACCGGCCAGCAGACCATCAATGCGCTGCTGGTGAAGCATGCGCATGAGGTCGCGACCGTGGTGCGCCTGAAGGGTGGCGACCCGAGCGTGTTCGGCCGGCTCGAGGAGGAACTGATCGCGCTGGCCGAGGCCGGCATCGATTGCGAGGTGGTGCCCGGCGTCACGGCCGCCATCGCCGCGGCGGCAGCCACGCAGCGCCCGCTGACCCGCCGCGGCGCCGGCCGCAGCGTCAGCCTGACGACCGCGATGACGCAGACGCGCGAGCTGCGCGCCGCCCGCAGCGCCGACACCGAGGTGTTCTACATGGCCGGCAAGCAGCTGGCTGCCCTGGCGCGCGGCCTGCTCGACAGCGGCTGGCCGGCCGACACCCCCGTCAGCGTGGTGTCGCGCGCCGGCTGGCCCGACCAGTTGCACAGCGACCACACGCTGGACACCTTGTCGCGCGCCAGCCTGCTGCACGCCGGGCGCCCGACCGTCGTCACCGTGGGTGAAGGGGCCCGGCCCGTTGCTGTTGAAAAACCAGTTGCTGCAAAGCAGGCAAAAGCCCCTGCGCAAGCCATCTCGCTTCCGGTGAAAACCCCAAGCCCTTAAAATCGCCCGTTTTGCCATCCGGCAAGACAGCTTTTCTTCTTATTTCGAGCCAGCACCATGACCCACGTCGTCACCGAAGCATGCATCCGTTGCAAGTACACCGACTGCGTCGACGTGTGTCCGGTCGATTGCTTCCGCGAAGGCCCGAACTTCCTGACGATCGATCCGGACGAGTGCATCGACTGCGCGGTGTGCATCCCCGAATGCCCGGTCAACGCGATCCTGCCCGAGGAAGACGTCCCCGGCGACCAGGTCCACATGATCAAGATCAACGCCGATCTCGCAAAAAACTGGCCCAGCATCACCAAGCGCAAGGCCGCGCTGCCCGATGCGGACGAGTGGAAAGACAAGACGGGCAAGCTGTCCGAATTGATCAAGTAATTCCCATCCCGGCCTCAGCCCAGCCCCCGCCCCGCATTACCAGAACCTGACATGGAACCGAACGCCAACGTGGAGATTTCAAAGACTGCCGGCTCGCACGACGGCCCCATCGAGACCGATGCCGTCATCGTCGGCGCCGGCCCCGTCGGCCTGTTCCAGGTCTTCGAACTCGGCCTGCTCGAGATCAAGGCCCACATCATCGACTCGCTCGCCTACCCCGGCGGCCAGTGCATCGAGCTGTACCCCGACAAGCCGATCTACGACATCCCGGCCGTGCCGGTGTGCACCGGCAAGGAGCTGACCGACAACCTGCTGAAGCAGATCGAGCCGTTCGGCGCCACCTTCCACCWCGGCCAGGAAGTGACCGTGGTGCAGAAGCAGGACGACGGCCGCTTCTTCGTCGAGACCAGCAAGGGCACCCGCTTCCTGACCAAGACGATCTTCATCGCCGGCGGCGTGGGTTCGTTCCAGCCGCGGCTGCTGAGGGTCGACGGGCTCGACAAGTTCGACGAATCGCAGCTGTTCTACCGCGTGAAGAACCCGGCCCAGTTCGCCGGCAAGAACCTGGTGATCGTCGGCGGCGGCGATTCGGCGCTCGACTGGACGCTGAACTTCGTGCAGGACGGCCCGAACAAGGCCGAGAGCGTGATCCTGCTGCACCGCCGCGACGGCTTCAAGGCGGCGCCCGCGAGCGTGGCCAAGATGAAGGAGCTGTGCGACGCCTACGAGATGCAGTTCATCGTCGGCCAGGTGACCGGCTACGACGAGCGCGACGGCAAGCTGTCGGGCATCAAGGTGACCGGTGGCGACGGCGTCACGCGTGTGGTGCCGCTCGACGTGCTGCTGGTGTTCTTCGGCCTGAGCCCCAAGCTCGGCCCGATCGCCGAATGGGGCCTGAGCCTGGAGCGCAAGCAGATCGTCGTCGACACCGAGAAGTTCGAGACCAGCACGCCGGGCATCTTCGCGGTGGGCGACGTCAACACCTACCCGGGCAAGAAGAAGCTGATCCTGTCGGGCTTCCACGAGGCCGCGCTGGCCGCCTTCGCGGCGGCGCCGTACATCTTCCCGGACAAGCGCATCCACTTGCAGTACACGACCACCAGCCCGAAGCTGCACAAGGTGCTGGGCGTCGAGACGCCGACGTTCGACTGATCTCCCGATCGTCAGCTTGATCATTCGGCCTCGCCCCCGCCAGGGAGCGAGGCCGAATTGCTTCAGTCGCAGCTGTAGCGGAACGACCCGTCGAGTGCGAGCGGCAGCACCAGGGTGCGGATGCCGGCTGCCTTCGACGCGGCGCACAGCTTGTCGCGCGCACCGCTGGTGTTGTTCACGTAGTTGCTCTTGTACTCGGCGTTGAAGACCGGCTTGCCCTTGGCCGTGAAGGCCGAGTAGCCACCGCATTCCGAATACTCGTTGCACTGCTCGTTGACCGCGAAGTCGAACGACGGCTCGAGCGCAGCGAGCTGGTCGACGTCGTTCTTCAGCGCGATCGCCAGGCCGCGCAGGTGGGCGGCCGTCGCGAGGTAGCGGTTGTAGTCGAGCTGGTCCTGCTCGGTCAGCGGGAAGCCGGTCGAGTTGGTGTAGCCGTCGACGTTGTCCGGCTCGACGCCATCGCAACCCTTCGATTGCGCGAGGTCGAGGCGGGCCGCCATCACCGTGCGCACGTTGGCGGAGCGGATGTCCAGCCACTTCTCGCCGGCCCAGCCGTCGAGCGCCTTGCCCTTGTCGGCGGTGGCGAACTTCGAGTAATCGGGGCGCCAGTCTTCGGAACTGCCGGCCGAGAAGTAGCAGACCACCTTGCGGCCTGCGGACTTCAGCTGCGCGATCGTCACGGCGCTGGCATCGACCAGGTCGATGTCGTAGACCGTGGCGTTGTACGAGGTGTTCAAGGTGCCGGTGAGCTGCCATTGCCACGTCGACGACGCAGCCGGCTTCCACCAGGTGCCGGGGCTCGGTGCGGGTGCGGGTGCGGGTGCGGGTGCGGGTGCGGGTGCGGGTGCGGGTGCGGGTGCGGGTGCGGGTGCGGGTGC
>NZ_JBFULV010000113.1:0-19858 GCF_054049715.1 Rhizobacter sp. P5_C2
CATGGAAGTCGAAGGTGGCGCCCTGCCCGCTGCGCCGCGGCGGGCGCGGCCGGTCGGGCGGCAACTCGACCTCGGCGCGCGGCGCGGCGAGCTGGCGCGTCCAGTACGCAGCAAGCTGCTCGCCCTGCGGGCCGGCCAGCATCGCGGCCTGCCAGTCGGTGTAGTCGGCGTACTGCAGCTCGACGCGCGGCAGGCCGGCCGGCGCGCCACCGCCCGCTTCGACCAGCAGCGCACGGAACTCCTCCAGCAGCATCAGCAGCGACCATCCGTCGATCGCGATGTGGTGCATCGCCAGCAGCAGCACCTGGTCGTCGGCGGCGCGGCGGTACAGCGATGTGCGCATCACCGGGCCGTGCGCCAGGTCGAAGGGGCGTTGCGCGTCGGCCTCGATGCGCTGCAGCAGGGCGTCATCGGCGAGCCCTGCCGCGTCGTGCAGGTCGAGCACCGCGGCTCCGGTTCCGGCGATGCGCTGGCGCGGCAGGCCGTCGATCACGTCGTAGGTGGTCCGCAGCACCGCATGCCGGTCGACCAGCGCCTGCAGCGCCTGGCGCAGCGCGGCCTCGTCCACCGGCGACAGAACGCGCAGCGCGAACACCACGTTGTAGGCCGCGCTGTCGGGCTGCTCCTGGTGCACGAACCACAGCGCCTGCTGCGGGTGCGACAGCGGCGCGATGCGCTGCTGCTGCGCCGCCTGCGCACGCAATGCCGCCAGCACCTCGTCGCGCCGCGCGCCGATCTGCGCCCGCAGCTCGGCCGACAAGGCCCCCTGCGGCGCACGGAAGCGCAGCCGGCTCCCTTCGAACCACAGCAGCACGCCTTGCGCGGCCAGGGCAGACAGCAGGTCGGTCACGGGAGTCACTTGGAGACGGTCCTTTCCACAGACGGTTGCCACAACCACAGCGCCAGCAGCGCCAAGGCGATCCACACCGCGCCGAGCATGTCGCGGTGCGTGAAGGCCTCGCCGGCGGCGCCCCACTCCACCAGCGCCATGCACAGCAGGTGCACGTGCAAGGTCGGCGCCACCTGCGCGACCGGCGCGCGCTCGCAGGCGCGGTCCAGCGCCCACAGCGCGAGCAACCCGACGATGCCGATGCCGGCCAGCAGCACCGCGTCGTGCAGGTTCGGCGTGATCCACACGAAGGGCATCAGCGGCGTCAGCAGCGCGAACACGCCGAGCGCGGTGAAGAACAGGTTGGCCTGCACCGGCTCGTCGCGCAGCGAGCGCGTCATCACGACGTAGACGCTGAACGACAGCGCCATCGCGAGCGGCAGCAGCGCGCCGGCCCACGAATGCGGCAGCGACGGCTCGGCCATCACCGCCGCGACACCGCTGCCGATCGCCGCGACCGCCCAGACCCAGCGCGGCACGCGTTCGCCCAGGGCCCAGCGCGCGAAACCGAGGATCAGCAGCGGCGCGACCCAGAACATCGCCCACACGGTGCCGGGCCGGTCGCCGGCCGCGAGCGACAGCGCGAAACTCGCCGGCATCACCAGCATCAGCACCGAGCGCGACAGCTGGAAGCCGACCCGCTGCGTGCGCCACAGCCGCGACGGTGCGCGCCAACCAACGATCAGCAGCAGGCAGGCCAGGTGCGCCGCATAGCGGCACCACACCACCTGCATCAGCGAGTAGTGCAGTTGCAACCGCGCACCGAACACGCCTTCGACGAAGGCCCAGGCCGCCGCGAACAGCGCGAGCAGCAGCATCGCGCTGCGGCCCGGGTCGCGCCGGACGAAGGAGGAGGCGAAGGCGGGCGGCGCGAGGTTCATCGTCAATGTCTCGTGTCGTCGTCCAGCGGCACCGGGCCGGTGGCCGATTCCAGCGCCATCGGGCCGGTCATCGGAACGCGCTGCCCCGGCAGGTCGCGCGCCACCGCGGCGCGCCACAGCGCGAACGCGATGCCGCCGACCATCGCCAGCCCGAGCGCAATGCGCAGCGACGGCAGGTGCCCGCGCGCCGCCAGCGACACGAGCGTCAGGCAGGCCACGTGCACGTACAGCGCCGGCGCGATCCACGGCAGCGGCGAGCGGCGCAGCGCGTGCTCCAGCAACCACAGCGCGACGAAGCCGACCACGCCGAGCGCGGCGAACACCAGCGCATCGTGCAGCGAGGGCATCACCCACACGCCGGGCAGGAAGGGCAGCACGCCGAGCAGCCCGCCCAGGCCGACGTAGAACAGGTTGGTCATGACCGGCTCATGGCGCAGCGAACGCGTCAGCGCGAGGTAGGCCGCGAAGGCCAATCCCATCAGCAGCGGCACCACCGAGGCCTGCAAGGTGGTCGGCCGGGCCGGCTCCAGCATCGCGACCGTCGCGCACAGACCTGCGGCGGCGGTGATCCACACCAGCAGCGGCGCCTTCGACAGCAGCCAGCCGCGCGCCAGCACCAGCGCGAACACCGGCGCGACCCACAGCCCTGTCATCGCCAGGTGCGGCGAGGCGCCCTGCAGCACCGCGACGCCGAACGACAGCGGGATCGCGAGCATCAGCGCTGATCGCACCAATTGCGCAAACGGACGGCTGGTGCGCCACAGCGGCGTCTTGCTGCGCCAGCCCCACACCGCGCCCATCAGCGCGAGCTGCACCGCGAAGCGGCAACCTTCGATCTGCAGCACGTCGTAGCCGCCCTGCAGGCGGGAAGCGATCAGTTCGAGCACGGCCCAGAGCGCGGAGAACGCGAACGCGAAGCCCAGCGCCGCGCGAGCCGACGGCGCCCGTGTGCGCTTCGGGCGACTCACAGCGAGCCCTCCTCGTACGCAGCCTGCGGCGCTGCAGCCGATGCCGCAGGCGCCCCCGCCGCGAGCGCCGTGTCCGCCAGCACCGACGCCGCCAGCTGCGCAATGCTCGGCCCCTTCAGCAGCGCCGCCACCGCGACCTTCGCCTTCAACGCCGTCTGGATGCGGTTGCGCAGCTCCATCGCCATCAGCGAATCCATGCCCATCTCCATCAGCGAGCGCTGCGGGTCAACCCGGTGCGAGGCCGGCAGCGCCAGCACGCGCACGATCTGCTCCGACAGGAAGCCGACCAGCAGCGCGAGCCGGTCCTCGGCCGGCGCCTGCGCCAACTGCGCGAGGATGTCGACCTGCCCCACCCCACCGGCCGTTGCCGCGGCCCGCACCGGCGCCGCCTGCACCAGCTCGCTGAAGAACGGCCCGAGGTTGCGCGGCAGCCGCGCGCGCACCAGCGGCATCGCGGCCATCTGCGGCGACCGGGCCGACGCGAGCATCTGCTTCATCATCGCGACGCCCTCGTGCGGCGCGATCATCCCGAGCCCCATCGCGGCCCAGCGCCGGCGGTGCTGCTCGCCGATGCCCGCGGCCATGCCGACCTGCGACCAGCTGCCCCAGTCGATGCTCAGCGCATGCTGGCCGCGCGAGCGGCGCAGGTGAGCGAGCGCATCGACGAACGAGTTCGCCGCCGCGTAGTTGCTCTGGCCCGGCGAGCCGAGCAACGCCGCGCCCGACGAGAAGCCGATGAAGAAATCGAGCGCGAGGTTCGCGGTCAGCTCGTGCAGGTTCCAGGTGCCGCGCACCTTCGGCGCCATCACGCGGGCGAAGCGGCGCATGTCCTGCTCGGCCAGCATCCCGTCGTCGACCATACCCGCCGCATGGATCACGCCGCGCAGCCGCGGCAGTTGCGCCGCGATCTGCGTGACCAGGCGCGTCATCTGCCCGGTGTCGGCCACGTCGGCCTGCGCGACCAGCACCTGCACGCCGTCGGCGCGCAGCGCATCGATCGCAGCCTGCGTCTCGGGCGACGGCGCGCGCCGGCCGACCAGCACCAGGTGGCGCGCGCCCTCGGCGGCCAGCCATTGCGCGCTGACCAGGCCGAGGCCGCTCAGGCCACCGCTGACCAGGTAGCTCGCATCCGGCCGCACCGGCGGCGTGCGGTGCTGCGTGACGACGATCTTGCCGACGTGGTGGCCCTGGCCCATGTAGCGGAAGGCTTCCTCGGCACGCTCGATCGGCCACAGCTTCTGCGGCAGCGGCTGCAGCACACCGGTCGCGAAATCGGCCAGCAGCTCCTGCAGCATCTCGCGCACGAACAGCGGCCGGGCCGCGGCGATCTCGCCGAGGTACAGCGGGTGGTAGTGCCGGCCCGGGAACTCGTCGGCGACGTGCGCGGCATCCCAGATGCCGGTCTTGCCGATCTCGATGAAATGCCCGCCCGGCTTCAGCAGCCGCAGGCTGGCCGGGATGAAATCGCCGGCCAGCGAGTTCAGCACGATGTCGACGCCGTCGCCGTTCGTGTCGCGCAGGACGTCGTCGACGAAGCTCAGCGAGCGCGAATCGGCCACATGCTGCACGCCCAGCCGCTGCGCCAGCGCGCGCTTGTGCGGCGAGCCGGCGGTGCCGAAGATCTCGGCGCCGGCCCGCTTCGCGAGCTGCGCCGCCGCCATGCCGACGCCGCCGGTCACCGCATGCAGCAGCACGCGGTCGCCCTTCTTGATGCCGGCCAGGTGCTTCAGCGCGTACTCGGCGGTCAGGAAGGTGACGGGGATCGTCGCCGCCTCGGCGAAGCTCATCTGCGGCGGCTTGCGCACCGTCAGCGACGCCGGCGCGAGCACCCAGGTCGCGAAGCTGCGGTCGACCATCGCGATCACCTCGTCGCCGACCTGCAGGTCATCGACCCCGCTGCCGACGGCGGTGATCACGCCCGAGCATTCGTTGCCGAGCGGTCCGGGGTCGCCGGGGTACATGCCGAGCGCGTTCAGCACGTCGCGGAAGTTCAGGCCGGTCGCGAACACGCGGATCTCGACCTGGCCTGCGCCGGGCGCTTCCCGCGGCACCGGCTGCAGCGCCAGGTTCTCGAGCGAACCGCGCTCGGTGATCTCAAGCCGCAGCGGCTGGTCGTCGGGAACGAAGACGCCGGGCACCAGGCGCGCGGCGAGGCGCGTGCCGTCGCGCAAAGCGATGCGGTCTTCGGCGTCTGCCTGCCAGACGCTCGCGAACAGCAGCTCGGCCTCGTCGGCGCGCACGACCGGGTCGAGGTCGATGCGCACGCAGCGCGCGAGTGGCGCCTCGGACGCGATGACGCCGCCCAGCCCCCACACGGTGGCCTGCACCAGGTCCGGCACCGAACCCTGCACCGGCTGCGCGCCGCGCGTGACCAGCCAGCGGCGCGTGCTCGAATCGCCGAGCGCCTGGGCCGCATGCAGCAGGTTGCCGAGCAGCAGCGCCTGCGCGTTCTCCATCGCCTCCAGCGAGTGGGCGACCGGCGGCACCAGCGCCCACAGCACGACGACGCCTTGCAGCGGGCGCGGGTCGGCCTGTGCGGCCTCATCGATCGCGCGGCGGATCTGCGCGCTGTCGGCGGCATCGACCTGCCAGCCTTCGGGCAGCGCCGCATAGCCATCGCCGCGGTAGACCAGCGCGACGCCGGCGCCTTCGGCCTTCAAGCGGGCGGCGAGGGTCGCGCCGACGCCGGTGCGGTCGGCCAGCACCAGCCAGCGGCCCGGCGTGTCGCCTCGTGCCGCCGTCAACGGCATGGGTCGCCACTCGGTCTCGAACGCCCAGTCCGGCACCGCGCTGGCGGTCGGTAGGCCAGCCACGCGCTGCAGCGCTTCCCGCGTGATGCGGCGCAGCTCCAGCCCGGACAGCTCGGCCAGCACGCGGCCGTCGTCATCGAGCAAGGTCAAATCGGCGCGCAGCACGTCGGCATCGCGCGCAGCGGGTTCGACGCGCACCTGGCACCACGCCTGCGCCACGCCACCACTGAACACGCGGTAGCCGGCCAGCCCGACCGGCACGCAGATGTCGTCGCTGCCGAGCGGGTCATCCGCCCACGGCAGGCCGAGGCCGATCAGCTGCAGGCAGGCATCGAGCAGCGCCGGGTGCAGCACCAGGCCCGCGGTCGGCAGCCCCGCCGGCAGTTGCACGCGACCAAGCACCTGCGTGCCGTCGCGCGCGATCGACGTGATGCCGCGGAAGGCCGGCCCGTAGTGCGCGCCCTGCGCAGCGAGCTTGTCGTAGTACGGCTCGACCGGCTGCGTCGGCGCACCGGCCAAACGCCACGCGTCGTCGACCGCAGGCGCATCGCCGCGGCCGGGCATCAGCGTCGCGCTCGCATGCAGGCGCCACGCGGCGTCATCGGCGGCGCGGCTGAAGACCTGCACCGTCTGCGCGTCAGGCGCCACCGCGTCGGCCGGCGTCACGATCACCTGCAGCGTCACGCCGCCCTGCTCCGGCAGCACCAGGCCTTCGCGGATCGCGAGGTCCTGCAGCCGCACATCGTCGCCACCGCTCACCTCGCGCGCGGCGGCCTGCATCAGCTCCAGGAAGCCGGTCGCCGGGAACAGCGTGAAATCGAAGATGCGGTGGTCGACGAGCCACGGCTGGTCGCCGAGGCCGATCGTCGACTGGAAGATCGGCAGCGGGCTCGCGACCGTGCCGCCGAGCAGCGCATGCGGCGTGCGGGTCGCGCCGAGTGCGCTGCCCGTCGACGCGGTGCCGGAGCGCGGCTCGAAGCTCTGCCAGTAATGCTCGCGCTGGAACGGATACGTCGGCAACGTGGCCCGCGGCCGATGCCCGCCCTGCACCGCCGCCCAGTCCGGCCGCACGCCGCGCACGAACAACTGGCCCAGGCTGTCGAGCAGCGACACCGCATCGTCGCGCCCCTTGCGCAGCGACGGGATCCACGCGCTGTCGGGCATCACGCTGCCGCGCTGCGCCATGTTCAGCAGCGTCGGCTGCGGGCCGAGCTCGATGAAGACGCGCAGCCCGTCGGCCTGCAGCGCCGCGATCGAATCGCCGAAGCGCACCGCGTCGCGCACATGGCGACGCCAGTAGCCGGCGTTGCAGACCTCGTCACCCGCGAGACGGCCGGTCACGTTCGACGCCAGCACGAGCTGCGGCGCACGGAACTCGACCTGCGACGCGACCGCCTCGAACGCATCGAGCATCGGCTCCATCAGCGGCGAGTGGAAGGCGTGCGAGACCTTCAGCCGCTGCGCCTCGATGCCGGCGACCGCGAGCCGCTCCAGCGCCGCGTCGACCGCCTCGGTGCGGCCGGAGATCACGGTGTTCTGCGGGCCGTTGGCCGCGGCGATGGCCAGCACGGACGCATCGCGCGCGATCGCGGCGCGCACGGTGGCCTCGTCGCTGAAGACCGCCGCCATCGCGCCGTCGCGCGGCAGCGCTCCCATCAGCCTGCCCCGTTCGACGATCAGCTTCAGCCCGTCGGCCAGGCTGAACACGCCGGCCACGCAGGCCGCGACGTACTCGCCGACGCTGTGGCCCATCACCGCGGTCGGCTTGACGCCCCACGACAGCCACAGCTGCGCGAGCGCGTATTCGATGGCGAACAGCGCCGGCTGCGTGAACGCGGTGTCGTCGAGCCGCTCGGCGTCGTTCCACACCACGTCGAGCAGGCTGCGGCCGAGCAGCGGCGCGGCGATGCGCTCGCAGTCGTCGAGCGCGGCGCGGAACACCGGCTCGGCGTCGTACAACCCGCGGCCCATGCCGGCGTATTGCGCGCCCTGGCCGGTGAACAGGAAGACGAGCTCGGGCACCGTGCCGCCGGCAGCGCGGCCGCGCGAGGTGCCGGCGCTCGGGGTGCCGGCGATGAATTCAGTCAGCCGCGCCTTCAGCGCGTCGGCGCTGTCCGCCACGACCGCCAGACGCTCGATGAACGGCGAGCGGCCGAACGCGAGCGTCGCGGCGATCTGGTCGAGCGGCGCGGTGCCGACCGCATCGGCCAATCGGCCCGCGGCGGCTTCGAGCGCGGGCGGCGTCTGCGCGCTCAGCACGAAGAGCTGCTGCGCGCGCGCGGCAGCCGGCACGGCGGCCACGGCCGGGGCTTCTTCGAGAACGACATGCGCATTCGTGCCGCTGAACCCGAACGAGCTGACACTCGCGCGCCGCGGCTGCCCCGCGACGGCGGACCACGGCGTCGGCACGGTCGGCACCGTGATCGGCATCTCGTCCCACGCGATGAGGCGGTTGCGGTTCTTCAGGTGCAGGTGCGGCGGGATCGTGCGGTGCTGCAGCGCCATCGCGACCTTGATGACGCCGGCCACGCCGGCCGCGGCCTCCAGGTGGCCGATGTTGGTCTTCACCGAACCCAGCATCAGGGGCGTGTCGGCCGCGCGCCGGCCGTAGACCTGGTGCAGCGCCTTGACCTCGATCGGGTCGCCGAGCGGCGTGCCGGTGCCGTGCGCCTCGACGTAGCTGATCTCGTCCGGCTTGACGCGGGCGTTCGCGAGCGCGGCGCGGATCACCGCCTCTTGCGCGGTGCCGTTCGGCGCGGTCAGCCCGCTGCTGCGGCCGTCCTGGTTCAGCGCCGAGCCGCGCACCAGCGCGACGATGCGGTCGCCGTCGCGCTGCGCATCGGACAGGCGCTTGAGCACCAGCACGCCGCAGCCCTCGCCGCGCACGTAGCCGTCGGCCGCGTCGTCGAAGGTCTTGCAGCGGCCGTCGAACGACATCATCCGCGCGCGCGAAGTGAGGATCGAGCCGTCGGCCGTCAGCGTCAGGTTCACGCCGCCGGCGATCGCCAGGTTCGCTTCGCCGTTGCGCAGGCTCTGCACCGCCCAGTGGATCGCGACCAGCGACGACGAGCACGCGGTGTCGATCGCGACGTTGGGCCCGTGCAGCCCCAAGAAGTACGACAGGCGCCCGGCCGCGACGCTGTGCGCGGTGCCCGAGGGCGTGTAGGCATCGCCGAAGCGCGAGCCGATGGCCTCGGACAACTGGTTCGCGTAGTCGTGCGTCGTGATGCCCATGTAGACGGCGGTGGGGCTGCCGGCCAGCGACGACGGCGCGATGCCGGCGTGTTCGAGCGATTCCCAGGTGACCTCCAGCAGCAGCCGCTGCTGCGGGTCGAGGCTGACCGCCTCGCGCGGCGAGATGCCGAAGAAGCCCGCATCGAACTGGTCGACGTCCTTCACCAAGCCGCCCCAGCGGGTGTAGCTCTTGCCGGGCACGTCGGGGTCGGCGTCGAAGCAGGCGTCGGCATCCCAGCGCTCCTTCGGCACCTCGGCGACGCCGTCGGTGCCGCTCTCGAGGAAACGCCAGAAGGCCTCGGGCGTGCTGCCGTCGCCAGGGAAGCGGCAGCCGATGCCGACGATCGCGATCGGCTCGTGGCGCGCTTGCTCGGCGGCCTTCAGCTTCGCCTCGAGCTGGTCGATGGCCTGCAGCGAGCGCTTCAGCAGCGCTGCGTAGTCGGGGGTCTGCCGGGTGTCGGTCACGGAGTCTCCTGGGCGCCGATGCCGTCGAGGCGTCGCGTCAGCTGCATCGCGAGTTCATCTTCGGACAGCGCGTCGAGGCTGTCCGCGGGGAGAGGGGGAGGGGGCGACGCGGCGGCAACTTCCGGCTCGCGGAACTGCTCGGCGAACACCTCGCTCGCCAGGTGCTCGGTCAACGCCGCCACCGACGGATGGTCGAAGGTCACCGTCGCGGCCAGCGTGCGGCCGACCGATTGGCCGAGCAGGTTGCGCAGCTCCACCGCCATCAGCGAATCGAGGCCCAGCTGGCGCAGCGGCTCCGTCACGTCCAGTTCGTCCGCGCGCTGCACGCCCAGCACCTTGACGGTCAGCCGACGCACCTCGTCGCGCAGAACAGTCTTTCGACGGGCCGGCAGCGCGGCTGCCAAGCGTTCGTGCAGTGACGGCACGGCCGGCGCCGCTTGTGCAGGCGCACTGCCCGGCGCGGCCGCGGCCACCGCCAGCTCGCTGAACAGCGGCGGTTCGGTGCCGGCGGCGCGCGGCTCGCGCAGGTGCGCCCAGTCGCTCGCCAGCACCGCGATCTGCGCCGTCTCGAACGGGCTGCGCGCGCCGTCGCGGCGCATCGCATGGTCGAGCGCGGCGAGACCATCAGCCGGCGCGATCGCTTGGAGGAAGCCGGGCTGCGCCAGCCCGCGGTCGGCCGCGGCACCGATCTCGGCCCACGGCCCCCAGTTGATGCTGAGCGTCGGCAGGCCCTGCGCCTGCCGGTGCCAGGCGAGCGCATCCTCGAAGGCATTCGCCGCGGCATGGTTGACCTGCCCCGGCGAGCCGGCCACCGACGCGCCGGACGAGAAGAACACCATGAAGTCCAGCTCGCCGCACAGCGTGTGCAGGTTCCAGCTGCCGAACACCTTCGGGCCCATCACGGTCGCGAAACGCGGCCAGCTCTGGCCGGCGATCACGCCGTCGTCGAGCACACCGGCCGCGTGGATCACGCCGGCCAGCGGCACCGTCACCGCCGCCAGCATGCGCTGCACGTCATCACGTTGCGCCACATCCCCGGTCACGAGCTGCACCTCGACGCCCTGCGCACGCAAGCGGTCGATCACGCGTTGAGCGCGCTCGTCGGCCGCGCGCCGGCCCATCAGCATCAGGTGGCGCGCGCCCTGTTCGGCCAGCCATTCGGCGACACGCAGCCCGAGCCCGCGCAACCCGCCGGTGACGAGGTAGCTGCGCGACGCATCGATGGCCAGGCTGCCGTGCGCCGGATGCGCCTCATGCCGCACCAGCCGCCGTGCGAGCCGGCGGCTGCCGCGCAACGCGAGCTGGTCTTCGCGCGACGCGGATTGCAACTCGGCGACCAGCGCCGCCGCGGCCGTCGCCGCATCGGCGGCCGGGTCGAGGTCGATGCGGGTGCAGTGCAGTTCGGGGTGCTCGATCGCGACCACATGGCCCATGCCCCAGGCTGTCGCCTGCGCCGGGTTCGCGCCGTCGTGGCGGTGCGTCGCCTGCGCACCGCGCGTCGCGATCCACAGGCCGGGCCGCGCGGTGCCGGTCTGCGCCGCCATCGTCTGCACCGTCTGCAGCAGCGCGCTGACGATGAACTGCTGGTCGCGCGTGATGTCGTCGGTCGACAGCCCGGCGTGGGCCGCGAGGTCGAGCGCCTGCAGTTGCACGACGCCGCGGCACGGCAGCGGGCTGCCTGACGTTTGAATCAAGGCTTGCGCCAGCGCGTCGGCCGTCGGCGCCACCAGCTCGGGCAGGTCGCCGACGCGGCGCAACTCGCCCATCAACGCGTCCGCGAAACCGGCTCGGTCGGCCAGCAGCAGCCAGCGCGACGGCTCGCGCTCAACCACGCCCGCCGCGGCCACCGGCGCCTGCGCGACGAACACCGCCTGTTGCGCGAGCACCGGGTGCGTCGTCGCGCCCGGCAGCGGCGTCGGGTCCTGCAGGCCGTGCTGCGACAGCAGCGCCGTCCAGCCCTCGCGCGGCATCAGCGCATAGCTGCGCCGCTGCGTGTCGGTGTACGCCCACCAGCCGTCGAGCAGGCCGACCGTCAGGTCGCCGAAGCGCTGCGGCGTGGTGCCTTCGAGCAGCACCAGCACGCCGCCCGGGGCCAGCAGTTGCCGCACGTGGCGGATCGTCACGTCGAGGTCCGGCGTGGCATGCAGCACGTTCGCGCCGAGCACCAGGTCGTAGCCGCCGGCCGCGAAGCCCTGCCCGGCCGGCGCGCGACCGATGTCGAGCAGCTCGTAGCGCATGAAGCCGTGCGCCGCGAACTTCTCGCGGGCGCGGTTCAGGAACAGCGGCGACACGTCGGTGAAGGTGTACTCGACGCGCGTGCCTTGGGTGGGCAGCATCGGCAGCACATAGCCGGTCGTGCTGCCGGTGCCGGCACCGATCTCCAGCACGCGCAGCGGGCGGGCGGCCGGCCACGCAGCGGCGAGCGCGCGCACCGTCTCGGCGATCACGCTGTTGTAGGTCTTCGCGGGCGGCGAGTTGCGGTACAGGCGCTCGGTGTCGTCGAGCGAGCCGCCGGGGAACAGCAGCGCCAGCGGGTCGGCCCGGCCGCGCAGCACCGCGGCGAGTTCGCGGCCGCAGCGGCGCGTGATCACCAGCTCGGCCTCGCCTTCGGGGTGGCGCGCGAGCAGGTCGTCGGCCAGCGCTTCGGGATCGGCCTCGTCGGGCGCACGGCGCACGACGAAGCTGCTGCCGTCGCGCACCAGGATGCCGTCTTCGGCGAGGATCTCCAGCATGCGCTGCACGAGGCGGGCGTGTGCCGGCAGCGTGTCGAAGCGCGCCGGATCGATCGCGGTGGCGAGCGCGAACTGGCAGCCGAGCGCTCGCAACGCGCGCACGACATAGGCCGACGCCAGCCGGTCGAGCCCGACCATGAAATCGGCGTACGTGTCGAGTCCGTTCTGCGCGGCGATCGCGTCGACGCGCGGCAGCACGCGCGCCGCGAGCTGCGCCGGTGCGAGCGGCTGCAGCGCCGGCCGCTCGCACTCGCGCCAGACGATCTCGTGCAGCATCTTCTGAACGCGCGGCGCCAGGCCGGTGTCGGGCGCGGCGACTGCTGCAGGTGACGGCGGCGCGGTGGTCGCGAACGCAGGCCAATAACGCTCGCGCTGGAACGGGTAGCTCGGCAGCGGCACGCGCCTGCTTCCGCGGCCGGCGTCGAAGCCGGCCCAGTCGATCGCGACGCCCTGCACGAAGAGTTGCCCGAGGCTGTCGAGCATCTGCTCCACATCGCTGCGGCCACGCCTCAGCGACGGCAGCCAGCTGCCGCGCTCCGGCAGGCAGGCGCGGCCCAGCCCGAGCAGGGTCGGGTGCGGGCCGATCTCCAGGAACAGCTCGCAGCCGGCGTCGGCCAGCGCCTGCATCGCCGGGGCGAAGCGCACTGCGGCCATCACGTGCTCGCGCCAGTAGGCCGGGTCGGCGATCTCGGCGCCGATCAGCCTGCCGGTGACGTTGGACACCAGGTCGATGCGCGGCGCGCTGTAGTGGATGGTCTGCAGCACCTCGCCGAAGGCATCGAGCATCGGCGCCATCAGCGGCGAGTGGAAGGCATGCGAGACCTTCAGCCGCGTGACGACCAGGCCGGCGGCCTGCAACTGCGTGGCGATCGCGTCGACCGCCATCGCGAGGCCCGAGATCACGATGTTGTCGGGCCCGTTCTCCGCGGCGACCGAGACCTCGCGGCGCCACGGCGCCAGCACGTCGGCGATGCGCGATTCACTCGCCATCACCGACAGCATCGCGCCGTTGCGCGGCAGCGCGCCCATCAGGCGGCCGCGTTCGGCGACCAGCCGCAGCGCGTCTTCCAGGCTGAACACGCCGGCGATGCAGGCCGCAACGACCTCGCCGACGCTGTGCCCCATCACTGCCTGCGGCTGCACGCCCCACGACATCCACAGCGTGGCCAGCGCGTATTCGACGGCGAACAGCGCCGGCTGCGTGTACTCGGTGTCGTCGAGCGGCGCGCCGTCGCGGAACAGCACGTCGAGCAGCGGCATCGGCAGTTGCAGCCCGGCGGCGCAGCGATCGAGCGCGTCGCGGAACACCGGTTCTCCGTCGTACAGCCCGCGGGCCATGCCGATCGATTGCGAGCCCTGGCCGGTGAACAGGAACGCGAGCTTCGGCGCACGCGCCGGCGCGGTGCCGGCCATGACACCGGTCGACTCTTCACCCGCCAGCCACGCCGACAGCCGCTCGCGCGCTTCGGCAGGCGTCGCGGCGTTCACCGCGAGCCGCTGCGCAAAGCGCGCCCGGCCGGTGTTGGCGCTGAAGGCCAGGTCGGCGAGCGGCGCGCCATCGGCCAGCAGCTGCAGGTGCTGCTGCACCAGCTCGCGCAGCGCAGCCGGCTGCCGCGCCGAGAAGCTCATCAACTGCAGCGGCCTCGGGTTCGCGACGACCGGCGCCACCTCGGGCGCCTGCGCCATCACCAGGTGCACGTTGGTGCCGCTGAAGCCGAACGAGCTGACACCGCCGACGCGATTCGCCTGAGCCGGCCACGGCACGAGCGCCGTCGGCACGCGCACCGGCAACTCATCCCACGGGATGAACGGGTTCGGCTGCTGCAGGTGGATCTGCCCCGGCACCTGCGCATGCTGCAGCGCCATCGCCATCTTGATCACCGCGGCAACGCCCGCTGCCGCCTCCAGGTGGCCGACGTTCGCCTTCACCGAACCGAGCAGCAGCGGCGCGTCAGCCGCGCGGCCCTCGCCCATCACCGCGCCCAATGCCTGCACCTCGATCGGGTCGCCGAGCGAGGTGCCGGTGCCGTGCGCCTCGACCACGCCGACCTCGGCCGGCAGCACATGCGCATCGGCCAGCGCATCGCGCAGCACCGATTCCTGCGACGGGCCGTTCGGCGCGGTCAGGCCGTTGCTGCGGCCGTCCTGGTTGGCGGCCGAGCCGCGGATCAGAGCGATCACCGTGTCGCCGTCGGCCTGCGCATCGGCCAGGCGCTTCAGCACCAGCAGCCCGCAGCCCTCGCCGCGCACGAAGCCGTCGGCGCGCGCGTCGAAGGCCTTGCAGCGGCCGTCCGGCGCCATCATGTGCGAGCGCGACAGCGCGACCGTGATCTCCGGGCTCAGCACCAGGTTGACGCCGCCCGCCAGCGCCTGGTCGCATTCGCCGCGGCGCAGGCTGTGCACCGCCTGGTGGATCGCGACCATCGACGACGAGCACGCGGTGTCGATCGACACGCTGGGCCCGCGCGCGCCGAGCACGTACGACAGCCGGCCCGACGCGATGCTGTGCGCGATGCCCGACGCGGTGTAGGCGTCGTAGCTGTCGACGCCGCCCTGGCGCAGCAGTTGCCAGTAATCACCGGCCGACAGGCCGACGAACACGCCGGTGCGGCTGCCTGCGACGCGTTCGGGGTTGATGCCGGCGTGCTCCAGCGCTGCCCAAGCCACTTCGAGCAGCAGGCGCTGCTGCGGGTCCATGCTGAGCGCCTCGCGCGGCGAGACGCCGAAGAAGTGCGCATCGAAGCCGTCGACCGGGCCGACGAAGCCGCCGAAGCGGGTGTTCATCTTGCCGGGGTGGTCGGGATCGGCGTCGTACCAGTCGGCGATGGCCCAGCGCTCGGCGGGCACTTCGGTGATCGCGTCGACGCCGTCGCGCACCAAGGTCCAGAACTTCTCCGGCGTGTCGGCACCCCCCGGGAAGCGGCAGCCGATGCCGACAATCGCGATCGGCTCGCGCGCGGCGCCTTCGAGCGCCTGCACGCGCTGCTGCAACTCATCGGCCAGCAGCGCGAGGCGCTTCGGCGAAAAGTGACTGATGCGTTCCAGGAAGTCGGACATTCAAGGCCTTTTCAATTTCTTCGCGAACATCGCTTCGACTTCTTCGTCGCTCATCTCGTCGAGTGCGCCGACCGCGTCGACCGGCTTCGCGATCGGCGCCACGGCCGCCGCAGCCGGCACCGCCAGCTCCTCCAGGTAGACCGCCAGCGCCTCCAGCGTCGGGTGGTCGAACACCAGCGTCGCCGGCAGGCTGCGTGCCAGGCCGAGTCCGGTGCCGAGCCGGTTGCGCAACTCCACCGCCATCAGCGAATCGAGCCCCAGCTCGTTGAGCGGCTGGCGCGGGTCGATGGCCTGCGCGCTCGGCGCGTCAACCACCCGCGCGACGTGCTCGGCGACGAACGCCAGCAGCCGCTCGCGCCGGCGTTGCGGCGTGGCCTGCTTCAGCTCGTCGATCAGTGCCGCACCCGCGGCCACCGCGGCCTTCGCGCCGGTGGCCTGCTTCAGGCCCGCCTTCGTCACGGCCACCGCGCCGCGCAGGTGCTCGACGAAGCGCCCATGCGCGTCGCCGCCATTCAAGAAGCGCTCCCAGCGCACCGGGAACACACCGGCGTGCGCCGCCTCGGCCCGCATCAGCTTCTCCAACAGCTCCAGCCCGTGCGTCGGCGTGATCACGTCGATGCCGCGCGCGGCCACGCGCTGGTCGACCTGGCGATCGGCCGCGGCACCGACCTCGCTCCACGCGCCCCAGCTGATGCTGAGACCCGGCAAGCCGAGCGCGCGCCGGTGCGCCGCCAGCGCGTCCATGAACGCATTCGCCGCCGCATGGTTGGCCTGGCCGCGCGAGCCCAGCACCGAGGCCATCGACGAATACAACACGAAGAAGTCCAGCGGCTGGCCACCTGTCAGCACGTGCAGCGCCCAGCTGCCGTCGAGCTTGGGCCCGAGCGGCCGCACGAAGCGCGACCACTCGTGCTGCAGCAGCGCACCGTCTTCCAGCACACCGGCCGAATGGATCACGCCGCGCAGTGGCAGGCCGCCCTGCGCGATGCCGTCGAGCACGCGCGCCACCTCGTCGGCGCGCGACATGTCGGCCTGCAGCGCCTGCACCTGCGCACCCTGTGCGCGCATCGCATCGAGCGTGGCYTGCGCGGCGGGCGATGGCGCGCGCCGGCCGACCAGCACCAGATGGCGCGCGCCGCGCTCGACCAGCCGGCCGGCGGTCAGCAGCCCGAGGCCCGACAGGCCTCCGGTGACGAGGTAGACGCCGCGCGGCGTCAGCGCCTGCAGCGAGGCCTGCAGCGCATCGTGCTGCGTCAGCACGACCTTGCCGGTGTGCCGCGCCTGCGCCATGAAGCGGAAAGCCTCGCCGCCGCGTTCCAGCGGGAAGGCCTGCAGCGGCAGCGGCTTCAGTTCGCCGCGTTGCACCGCGGCCATCACGTCGGTGAACAGCGCCTGCGCCGCGGCCGGGTCCTGGTAGCGCTGCGCGTTCAAGTCGATCGCGTGGTAGCGCGCCTGCGGTCGCAGCTCGCGGAACTGCGATCCGCTCCAGATGTCGCGCTTGCCGATCTCGAGGAAGCGACCCTGCGCCGACAGGCTGCGCACGCTGGCCGGGATGAACTCGCCGGCCAGCGAATTGAGCACCAGGTCGACGCCGCGGCCTTCGGTGAGCTGCGCGATCTCGACCTCGAAATCGAGCGTGCGCGAGTTCAGCACATGCGCCGCGCCGCGCGAACGCAACAGTGCGCGCTTCGCATCGCTGCCGGCCGTCGCGAACACCGTGGCGCCGGCGCGCTGCGCGATCTGCAGCGCGGCCATGCCGACGCCGCCGGCGGCCGCATGGATCAGCACCGTCATGCCGGCGCGGAGGCCGCCCAGCACGTGAAGCGCATGCCAGGCCGTCATCAGCGCGAACGGCAGCGTCGCGCCTTCGGCATAGCCGATGCCGCGCGGCAGCGGTGCGACGTGTTGCGCGCCGGTCGTCATGTAGGTTGCGAAGCAGGCCTCGCCGGTCGCGACCACTGCGTCGCCGAGCGCGAAGCCTTCGACGCCTTCGCCCAACGCGACGATGGTGCCGGCGCATTCGCCGCCCAGCGGTTCCGGATCGGCGCGCAGCGCGACCGCATTCATGATGTCGCGGAAGTTCAGGCCGGCCGCGCGCACGCGGATCTCGACCTCGCCGGGGCCGGGCACTCGGCGCGCCATCGGCACCAGCGGCATCTCGTCGAACACGCCGCTGGCGGCCTTCTCGAGCCGCACCGGCGCCGGGTCCGACGGCGCGACGCTGCCGTGCACCAGCCGTGCGACGAATGCCTTGTCGCCGCGCAGCGCGAGCTGCGCCTCGTCGCCGTCGGCGCAGATCACTTGCCACAGCGCGTCGACATCATGGGGGCCATCGAGGTCGATGCGGGTCGTGCGCAGCTCCGGATGCTCCAGCGCGACGACCTTCGCGAAGCCCCACACCGGCGCCTGCAACGGGTTCGGCGCATCGCCGTCGACGACCGGTTGCGCGCCGCGCGTCGCGATCCACAGCCGCGGCGTCGTGCCAGCCGCGAACGACTGCGCGCCGAGCGCCTGCACCAGCTTCAGCAGCGAGCCGAGGCTGGCGCGCTGCGTGTCGATGAGCGAGGCGGCCGAGGCCACATCGGGCACCGAGAGTTCGAGCGCACCGAGGTGAACGATGCCGCGCAGATGGCGCCCCGCGAGCAGGCCCGCCGGCTCGGCATCGGCCGGCGCGATCGTCACCTGGTGGCCATCGGCACGCATGCGCGCCGCCAGCGCCTCGCCGACGCCGCCGCGGTCGCCGATCAGCAGCCAGCTCGACGCCGGCACCACATCCACCCCCTGCACCGGCCGGCGCGCCGCCAGCAAGACCTCGCGCGAATTCGGCTGCGGCGCGTCGATCGCCGCGGCCTCGAAGCCGAGTTCGCCGAGCAGCGAGAGCCAGCGTTCGCGCGACAGCAACGGGTAGGCGGGCCGCAGCGCGGTGTCGGTGAAGCGCCACCAGCCGTCGGTCAGCCCGAAGGTGATGTCGATCCAGCGCTCCATGCCAGCCACTTCCAGCATCAGCAGCGTGCCGCCGGGTGCCAGCACCTGGCGGATCTGGCCGAGCGTGCGGGCGAGGTCGGCGGTCGCATGGATCACGTTGGCGGCGATCACGATGTCGAAGTGCCGCCCGGCGAGCTGGGTCGCCAGCGGCTGCTCCAGGTCCAGCGGCTGGAAGCGCATGAACGGGTGCAGCCCGAAGCGCTCGCGGGCGCGGGCCACCATCAGCGGGCCGATGTCGGTGAACAGGTAGTCGCAGCGGTCGGCCGGCAACATCGGCGCGACCCACGCGGTGCTGCCGCCGGTGCCGCCGCCCACTTCGAGGATGCGCAGCTTCTGCCCGGCCGGCAGCCGCGCGAGTGCGACGCGCACGGTCTCGCGCAGCAGCTGGTTGTAGGCCTTGGCCTCGGGGGCGTCGCGGTACAGCGCCTCTGCCAGCTCGGCCGAGCCGTTCGGGAACAGGTGGTGCAGCGGATCGGCGCGGCCGGCCAGGATGTCGCCCAGCGCCGCGCCGCAGTTCGCGGTGAGCAGGATGCGCGGGCGCGAGGCGGGGTGGCATTGCAGCAGCGGTGCGACGCGCTGCGCCGGGTCGGAGACGGGATGCCAGTTCGTGACGGTGAAGTCGCCACCACCATCGGCGCGCAGCCAGCCGTCCTCGGCCAGGATCGCGAGCAGCCGCGGCAGCAGACGGTGGTAGCGCGGCGCGAGCTTCAAGCGCCGCGCCAGTTCGTCGGCCTGCACGTGCTCACCCCGCAGCGGCGACCAGCCGAGTTCACCGAGCGCGCGCGCGATCCAGGCCGCGCTCAGCGCTTCGAGCGCGACGAAGGCCTGCTGGTAGTCGGCCAGATCGTGCTCGCGCGACAAGTCGTCGAGCCGCGGCCCGGCTTGTGCCGCCAGTTCGGCCGGCGTCGGCAGCCAGCCGGCGTCGGGCACCGGCTCCCATGCGATGCGGTAGACCGGCTCGCTCGCGGGCGCGCCCGGCATCGCGGCGGCGCGCAGCGCGATGCCGCTCATCGTCGCGACAGTGCCGTGCGTGTCGAACAGCACCAGCTCGGCCTTCAGCGTGTCGGCGCCGCCGCCGGGCGTGATGCGCACGTGGCTGCTCAAGCGGTCGCCATGCGCGCGGTGCACCGCGAGGCGACCGAACGCGAGCGGCAGGTAAGCGCGGCCCGCAGCGGCCTTCGCCGGCAGCGCGRCAGCCATCACCTGCAGCGACGCGTCGAGCAGCGCCGGGTGCATCACGTAGTCGGCGCGGCCGGCAGCGGGCGGCAGCGCGATCTCGCCGAGCGCCTCGCCGTCGCGCCGCGCGATGCGCTGCACACCCTGCAGCGCGGGGCCGAAGACGAGCTGGCGCGCGGCGAGGTTCGCGTAGTGGGCGCCGGCATCGATCGATTCGGTGCAGCGGGCGCGGATCGCGTCGGCCGATTCGTGGGAGGGCGACGGAGACAGCGATGCATCGGCCGCGGCATAGCTGCCCTGCACGTGCGTGTGCCATGCGTCGTCCGGCTCACCGTCGCCGAGCGACAGGATCTCGAAGGTGTCGGCATCGCGCCTCAGCAGCAGTTGCAGCGTGTGCACTTCGCCGGGGGCGAACACCAGCGGCTCCGAGATCACGACATCGGCCACCGCGCGCGCGACGCCGGACACGATGCGGCTCGCGGCCAGCGCCATCTCCAGGAAGCCGGTGGCCGGCAGGATCACGCGGCCCTGCACGCTGTGGTCGGCCAGGTAGGGCAGGTCGTCTGCGCGGAGCGTGGCCTCGAACTGCACGACATCGCGCAGCGGCGAGCGCAGCCGCGTGCCGAGCAGCGGATGGCCGGTCGGTGTGCCGCTGCGCGTGGCGGCCGGCGGGCGGGCCTGGAACCAGCAGCGCTCGCGGCGGAACGGGGTCGGCGGCAGG
>NZ_JBFULV010000114.1:0-19826 GCF_054049715.1 Rhizobacter sp. P5_C2
CGGCAATGCGGCCGCGCCCGACGCCGCCGAGCCGCATGCGATCGCCGCGCGCCCGTCGCGTTCGGCCGTGGCCGCGCACGGTGCGTCGCCGCACTGGGACTACAACGGCGACGGCGCGCCGGAGAACTGGAGCAAGCTGAAGCCCGAGTTCAGCGCGTGCTCGGCCGGCAAGCGCCAGAGCCCGATCGACATCCGCGATGGCATCTCGGTGCAGCTCGATCCGGTGCAGTTCGACTACAAGCCCAGCAGCTTCAAGGTGCTGGACAACGGCCACACGGTGCAGGTCAACGTGGCGCCGGGCAACTCGATCGAGGTGATGGGGCGCCGCTTCGAGCTCGTGCAGTTCCACTTCCATCGGCCGTCCGAAGAGCGCATCAACGGCCGCCAGTTCGACATGGTCGCGCACCTGGTGCACAAGGATCTCGAAGGCAAGCTCGCGGTGGTCGCGGTGCTGCTGGACCGCGGCAGCGTGCAGCCGCTCGTGCAGATGGTGTGGAACAACCTGCCGCTGGAGAAGGGCGACGAGGTCGCCGCGCGTGCGACGCTCGACCTGAACGCGCTGCTGCCGTCCGAGCGCGGCTACTACACCTACATGGGTTCGTTGACGACGCCGCCGTGCAGCGAAGGCGTGCTGTGGATGGTGATGAAGCAGCCCGTGGGCATTTCGCCGGAGCAGATCGGCATCTTCTCGCGGCTGTACCCGATGAATGCGCGGCCGATCCAGTCGGCGAGCGGGCGCTTGATCAAGGGTTCCAACTAGGGTCATAGGGACTGGTTTCGGTCCGGGTGTGCCCTCCGGTACAGTCGGCCGAACCCTCCCACCGGCCTGCCATGTCACACGCCATCCAATTGCGAGCTCTCGTTTCCCTCCAGGTAGCGCAAGCGGAGCGCGACAACAAGCCGATGGGCCTTGTCATGCAGCTGGCCACGGTATTTCCGATGCTCGGCGATCGCGTGCTCTCCCGCTATTTCGAGAAGACGGCCGGGCGACTGGCGCAGCAAGCGGTGTGGTTTCGCGGTGCCCGTTCCTGGATCGCCGATGACAAGGGCGAAGGCCTCACGGATGAGGATTTCAGCCTCTGCGAGTCACTTGATCATTTCGCGAGGAACGTGCAAGTGTTGCGCGCGCATCTCCTGGATCTGCAAGCGATGCTGAGCAAACCCAACTCCCGTCGCCGATTGCGCGAGGAGTTGCTCGAAGCGGTTCGTCTGTTGCTTGCTGCGTCGTCGGATCTGTTCGCGGAAGTTCTGGCCCTGAAGACGGATGTGCTTGAACACGATGCCGATCGTGCGCACCGTGACGCTGGCTGGACTGCATCCACACCCGAAGAAGTCAGGAAGTTGTTCGCCCGTCTGTGAATGGCCGGGTTCCTCATCGAGAGCATTGATGTCGGCAACTCGCAGTTCCGCCGGCAGTTGAAGAAGCTCGACCCCGCGGTGCTGGCTGAAGTCTTCGAACGCATTGCCCTGCTGCCGCGGCAAGACCCGATTCCACCGGGCTTGCACGTTCATCAGCTCAAGAGTCGGACGGTTCGCTCTGCGCTGGAGTCTGAGCTGCAGGTTCCGGTCTGGACGATGCACGCGACCGCCAACGACTCTTGCAAGGCCAGCTTCACCGTCGAGAAGGGCGTGGCCTACTTCCGCACCTTGGGCGCGCACGACGAGGTCGACAAGGCGCCCTGACAATCTCCGGAATGGACGGTAGTTGTACCGTAGGGGCGTACTCATGATTCCTGCTTCCTCACCTGCTGCAACGGTTTCTCTCGAGATCCTGTCGCCTATTGGTTCCGCGCAATCGACAAAGGCGCTGACCGTCGTCGCTGAGAAGCCCCCGCAAGCGTACGTCGAATTTGGCTGGCAATACATGCTGGCGAATCCGGTACTGCTCGCGGGCGCCATCGCTGCGAGCGTGGCGCTTCTCGTCGGGTTGCTAACTTTCTCCGGGGTCGCGATTTCTCTGTGGTTCGCTCACAAACGCATGCGGCAAGAACTTGCGGCTGCCGCTCGTGAGGGAATTCGAAGCCGCGACCACAGCAGGCAGCAGGCAACTTTGGACCGAATTCATTCACGCGAAGAGGCAGTTGCAGAGCGTCAGCATTCCGAGGAGCAGGCGACCCGTGCACGCCTCATGGAAGCTCGGCGCAACCTGTACTCCGAGATGATCGAAGCATGCATTCGCATGCAAGGCCTGATCGGCTCTATGCCAACGATGGATCTACTCGACAAGGAGGAGTACGTGACGAAGACGCTTTCAGAGCTTGCCGTGGCGGTCAACAAGACGTGGCTTCTGTCTGGACCAGGGACTGCGTACAAGATCCGCGAACTGCATTCACAGCTCATGGAGCTATTCGGAAACGTGGCCGCGAGTGTTCGACCATTGCAGGGACTCAAAGAACGCATCGTGTGGGCTCAGGACCGCGTCAGGAACGCAGTGGCGGAGCGTTGGAAGATCGTCGATGCACTCGACAACAATCGCATATACAAAGGCGACGATCAACGTATCGCGAATGAACTCAGGGGGCTGTTGAAGGTACAGGCGCACATCATCGATGACTGTAAAAAAATCGTGGACGAGTCGCAGGAGGAACTCCAACCGAAGGTTCGAAAGGTCCAAGAATCAATGCTGACCTCAAACGCCCAAGCCATGCTGCAAATCCAGTTGGTCATGGCCGCGTGTCGGGAGGAGCTTGGGTTAGAGGGTGATAGCGAGGAGCTTCGGCAGCAAACGAACGAGATGCATGCCCGGGCGATGGCCATGTTTGTCGGAGTCGTTGGTGAGGCGGATCCGCCGAGCAAGGCAAGCTGACACCCGCATAGCTACCACTGGCAGAGCAACCGCCGCGATCAGGCGATATCTGCAATCTGCGCATCGACCGGCTCGATCGCTGCCCGCGCGATCGTCTTGGCCTGCGGCACCCCGCCTGCTCCAGCACCCAAGACGCCGCGTCCGGTGCGTCCGGCCGGGTGATGCGCCGGACCGGCGCCTTCAGCGACGTGAACACCTTCTCTCCAACGATCGCTGCGATCTCAGCGCCCATGCCGCATGACGTGACGACCTCGTGCACCACGACCAGCCGGCCGATCTTGCGCACCAAGCGCGGAATCGTCGCCTCGTCCAGTGGCAGAAGCGGGTTGTCGCTGCGGACTGGCAGCTGGCCATCGGCCGGCCGCGGTCCGGGCTTTCAGGCTGGTCGCTTTTGGTGCCACGCCGCCCGCGCTTGGCGCTCCCGCCACTTCATCGTGCCCCCGTTTGGGATCCTCGCGGAGCGCTCCTCCACCGTCTCTCCCCGCTCTGCCCCGCGTCGTCCGGCTGGCACGCCCGTTGCATGTATACAAGAAGGTGTTCTAAACAGGGGCGATCGGGATCGTGCACTGGCGAACGGGCACGACTCCTGCGAACCCTCCCACGCGGTGACGCACAGGAGCGCAGAGATGACGCATGACATGACGCACGAGAGTGCAGCGGCCGGACTCCATCGGCGGGATCTGCTGAAGGGCGCCGGCGCGGCGCTCGCGCTGGGTGGATTCGGCAGCCTCGCGAACGCGCAGGCGCCGATCACCGTCGGCTTCATCTACGTCGGCCCGAAGGACGACTTCGGCTACAACCAGGCGCATGCCGAGGCGGTGGCCGAGATCAAGAAGCTGCCCGGCATCAAGGCGGTCGAGGAAGAGAACGTCCCCGAGACCACGGCCGTGCAGAAGGCCATGCAGGGCATGATCTCGCAGGACGGTGCGACGCTGCTGTTCCCCACCTCGTTCGGCTACTTCGACCCGCACATGCTCGCGGTGGCGGGCAAGAACCCGAACGTGCGCTTCGCCCATTGCGGCGGCATGTGGACCGAGGGCAAGCACCCGAAGAACACCGGCAGCTTCTTCGGCTACATCGACGAATGCCAGTACCTGAACGGCGTCGTCGCCGGCCACATGAGCAAGAGCAAGAAGCTCGGCTTCATCGCGGCCAAGCCGATCCCGCAGGTGCTGCGCAACATCAATGCGTTCACGATGGGCGCGCGCTCGGTCGACCCGTCGATCACGACCACGGTGATCTTCACCGGCGACTGGTCGATGCCGGTCAAGGAGGCCGAGGCCACCAACAGCCTGGCCGACCAGGGCATCGACGTGTTCACGATGCACGTCGACGGGCCGAAGGTGATCGTCGAGACGGCCGCCAAGCGCGGCAAGTTCGTCTGCGGCTACCACGCGAGCCAGGCCAAGCTCGCGCCGGCCGCGTACCTGACCGGCGCCGAATGGAATTGGATCACCGCGTACAAGACCATCATCGATGCGGCGCGCACCGGCAAGCCGCATCCGAACTTCGTGCGTGGCGGGCTGAAGGAAGGCTTCGTGAAGCCCTCGCCGTATGGTTCGATGGTGTCGGCGCCGGCGAAGAAGGCGGCCGACGACGTGAAGGCCGCGATGCTGAAGGGCAGCTTGGACATCTTCAAGGGCCCGCTGAAGGACAACGCCGGCAAGACGATCATCGAGGCGGGCAAGGTGTTCAAGCAGACCGATGCCACGCTCGAAGGAATGAACTACCTCGTTGAAGGCGTCGTCGGCAAGACCGGCGCGTGAGATGAACGCGCGCCACGCCGACACGCTGGAATCGGTCGCGTTGCCGCTGCTCGCGATGGGCGGTGCGCTGCTGCTGTTCGGCGCCTTCGTGTGGTTCGGCGGCAAGAGCCCGGTTGACGCGTGGACGCTGCTGTTCAAGGGCGCGTTCGGCGACTGGTTCTCGTGGCAGAACTCGCTGCAGCGCGCGGCACCGCTGATGCTCACCGCGCTGTGCGTCGCGATTCCCGCGCGCGCCGGCCTGGTCGTGATCGGCGGCGAGGGCGCGCTGGTGCTGGGCGGCCTCGCGTGCGCGACCTTGCCCTCCGTCATCACGCCGCCGGCCAACGCGTTCGGCAGCGCGCTGCTGTTGCTCGCCGCCGGCGCGGCCGGTGCGGCCTGGATCGCGCTGGTCGGCGTGCTGCGCCAGCGGCGCGGCGTCAACGAAACGATCAGCAGCCTGCTGCTCGCGTACATCGCCATCGCCCTTTTCAAACACCTCGTCGAAGGCCCGCTGCGCGACCCGGCCAGCCTGAACAAGCCGTCGACCCGGCCCATCGCCGACGCGCTGCTGATCGGCGGCATCGGCGGCAGCGACATCCACTGGGGCCTGGCCTTCGGCATCGTCGCCTGCATCGCGCTCGGTCTGTGGCTGTTCCAGACGCCGTCCGGCTTCGCGACGCGCGTGGTCGGCGGCAACCTGCGCGCCGCGCTGCTGGTCGGCCTCCCGGGCACGCGCCTGATCGTCATCGCCTGCGCGATCGGCGGCGCGTGCGCCGGGCTCGCCGGCGGCATCGAGGTGCTGGCGGTGCACACCAGCGCGAACGCCGCGCTGATCGCCGGCCTCGGCTACAGCGGCATCCTGGTGTCCTTCGTCGCGCGCCACAACCCGTGGGTCGTGATGCCGGTGGCGGTGCTGTTCGGCGGCTTCGGCGCGGCCGGCAGCCTGCTGCAGCGGCGCATGGACCTGCCCGATGCGTCGGTGCTGGTGCTGCAGGGGTTTGCCTTCCTGCTGATCCTCGCGAGCGAGGCGCTGCGCGGCAAGCTGTTCGTCGTGCGGGCGACGCCAGCCGCGGCACCGGTCGTCGTGCCGACCTCCGCGCAGGTGAGCACATGACCAGCACCGAATTGTTCCTCAACGTGCTGATCGCCGTGCTCGGCGGCGCGGTCCGCGTCGGCACGCCGTTCCTGATGGTCAGCCTCGGCGAATGCGTCACCGAAAAGGCCGGGCGCATCAACCTCGGCCTCGAGGGCGTGCTGGTGTTCTCGGCGATGAGCGGCTTCGGCGGCGCGTACCTCAGCGGCTCGGCCTGGGTCGGCGTGCTGGTCGGCGGCCTGTCGGGCGCGGCGCTCGCGCTGCTGCACGGCCTGGTGTGCTCGCTGCCGCGCGTCAACGACATCGCCACCGGCATCGCGCTGATGCTGCTCGGCAGCGGGCTCGCGTTCTACCTCGGCAAGCCGCTGATCCAGCCGCAGGCGCCGCAGATCCCGGCACTGGCGCTGGGCGAATGGAGCAGCTCGGCGCAGATCCGCTCGGCGCTGCAGATCAACGCGCTGTTCCCGATCGGCGTCGCGCTCGCTGCGCTGCTCGCGTGGGGCTTCAAGGCGACGCGCTGGGGCCTGGTGCTGCGCATGGCTGGCGATTCGAGCGATGCGGCGCGCTCGCTCGGTTACTCGGTCAACGGCATCCGCATCGCCGCCACCACGGTCGGCGGCTTCATCGCGGGGCTGGGTGGTGCGTCGTTGTCGCTGCACTACCCGGGCAGCTGGAACGAAGGGCTGTCGAGCGGGCAGGGGCTGATCGCGGTGGCGCTGGTGATCTTCGCGCGCTGGAGCCCGTGGCGCTGCCTGGGCGCGGCGCTGCTGTTCGGCGGCGCCGGCGCGCTCGGGCCGGCCTTGCAGTCGGTGGGCTTCAGCAGCGGCTACTACCTCTTCAATGCGGTGCCGTACGTGCTGACGCTCGCGATCCTGGTGTGGACCTGCTCGCCGACGCGCCGGGTCAAGGGTGCGCCGGCCGAGCTGGGGGTGTCGCTGTGAGCAAGCATGTCAACGCCGATCCCTACCGCTGGCCGTTCGACGGCGACCTGCGTCCGGACAACACCGCGCTGATCGTGATCGACATGCAGGTCGACTTCTGCGGCGAAGGCGGCTACGTCGACAAGATGGGCTACGACATCGGCCTGACGCGCGCGCCGATCGCGCCGCTGCAGCGCCTGATGGCCGCGATGCGCGAGGCCGGCCACCTGCTGATCCACACCCGCGAAGGCCATCGCCCGGACCTGAGCGACCTGCCGGCCAACAAGCGCTGGCGTTCGCGGCAAATCGGCACCGGCGGCATCGGCATCGGCGATGTCGGGCCCTGCGGCCGCATCCTGACGATCGGCGAACCGGGCTGGGAGCTCATCCCCGAGCTCGCGCCGCTGCCCGGCGAACCGGTGATCGACAAACCCGGCAAGGGCTCGTTCTACGCGACCGACCTCGAGCTGATCCTGCGCACCCGCGGCATCCGCAACCTGGTGCTGACCGGCATCACCACCGATGTCTGCGTGCACACGACGATGCGCGACGCGAACGACCGCGGCTACGAGTGCCTGATCCTCTCCGATTGCACCGCCGCGACCGACCTCGGCAACCACCTCGCGGCGCTGAAGATGGTGACGATGCAGGGCGGGGTGTTCGGCGCGGTAGCCGATTCGAATGCATTGATCGACGCGATCCAGATTCACCAGGAGCAGTCCCCATGATCACCCGCCGCCGCACCCTGCAAACCCTCGCTGCCGCCTCGCTCGGCGCGGCCTCCTTCGCCCGCGCCGCGGACGACAAGATCCTGATCGGCTACTGGCCGATCGCGAGCGGCCTGCCGCTGTATGCCGGCCTCGAGCTCGGCACCTTCAAGGAGGCCGGCCTCGACGTCGAAGGCGTCAAGTTCTCCAGCGCCCAGCAGGTCGCCGAGGCGATGATCTCCGGCCGCATCCACGGCTCGGCCAACGGCACCGCGTCGGCGGTGCTGGCACTGGCCGAGATCACCTCGCCCGGCCTCTTCAAGATCATCTGCAGCAACCCGTCGAACCACAAGCTGGTGCTCGACGAGTTCGTCGTCGCGAAGGACAGCCCGATCAAGTCGCTCGCCGACCTGGAGGGAAAGCGGATCGCCAGCGGCCCCGGCATTCAGAACGTCACGCTCGCGAAGATCATGCTCGAGAAGAACGGTGTCGCGAACCCGCAGGTCACCGAGCTGCCGGTCGGCCAGCACGTGCCGGCCCTCGTCGGCGGGCAGATCGACGCGGTCTACACGCTCGAGCCCACCGGCACCGCAGGCCGCCTGAAGGGCCTGACCCGCGTGCTCGAGACCGGCGTGATCAGCAAGTACGTGCTCGGCGATGCCGATGCGCCGTGGTTCGGCGGCTCGGCCAGCGTGACCACCACGCTGCTGAAGGAGCGCCCGGCCGACGCAAAGAAGTACATCGCCGCGTACGCGAAGGCGGTGGAGCATGTGCGCAAGAACCCCGAGGAGTCGCGCAACCACCTCGACGGTTTCACGTCGATCGACGCGTCGCTGGTGAAGGAGGTGCCGCTGTCGGGCTTCACGCTCTACAACGAGTTCAAGCCCAGCGACATCGACGCCTTCCAGAAGTTCTTCGACGTGTTCACCGAGCGCAAGATCTTCTCGCGCGCGGTGCCGGTGAAACCGCTGCTCTACACCGCCTGACGACCGGAGACCGTGCCATGAATGCCTCGCGACTGATGGACCGCCGACTGCTCCCGCTGATCGGCCCGCTGCTGCTGTTCGGCCTGTGGGAGCTGGTGATCTCGGCCAAATGGATCAAGCCGGTGCTGCTGCCGCCGCCCGGCGAGACGCTCGCCTACCTGTGGGGTGCGGTGACCAGCGGCGCGATCCTGCCGGACCTGCTGTCCACGCTCTGGCGCACGCTGGCCGCGTTCGGCATCGCGGTGCTGATCGGCGTGCCGCTGGGCGTGCTGCTCGGCAGCTCCGAGCTGGCGTACCGCAGCGTCGAGTTCGTGATCGACTTCTTCCGCTCGACGCCGAGCTCGGCGCTGATCCCGCTGTTCATGCTGATCTTCGGCATCACCGACATCAACAAGATCGCGATCGCGAGCTTCGGCGCGATGCTGATCGTGCTGTTCAACAGCGCCTACGGCGTGATGAACGCGAAGAAGACGCGGGTGATGGCGGCGCAGATCATGGGCGTGTCGCGCTGGCATGTGTTCAAGGACGTGATGCTGATGGAGAGCCTGGCGCAGACCTTCGTCGGGCTGCGCAGCGCGGTGTCGATGGCGCTGGTGATCGTCATCGTCGCCGAGATGTTCATCGGCTCCGAGACCGGCCTCGGCCACCGCATCATCGACGCGCAGCAGGTCTTCAACGTGAAGGACATGTACACCTCGATCCTGATCACCGGCGCGCTCGGCTACCTGCTGAACCTCGCGTTCCTGCTGGTCGAGAAGAAGCTGATCCACTGGAGCGGCAAGGCATGAGCGGGCCGGTGCTCCACCTGCCGCACGTGACGATCCGCGGGCTGAGCAAGTCGTTCGCCGGCGCGCCGCTGTACACCGACTTCAACCTCGACCTGCCGCGCGGCGAGATCGTGTCGATCTTCGGCCCTAACGGCTGCGGCAAGTCGACGCTGATGAACATGATCGCCGGGCTGATCCCGCTGGACGCCGGCGAGATCCTGTTCGACGGCAAGACGCTGAAGCAGACCAACATCGGCTACGTGTTCCAGAACTACCGCGATGCGCTGTTCCCGTGGATCAGCGCCTGGGACAACATCGCCTACCCGCTGCGCCGCAAGGGCATGAAGGAAGCGCAGGTGCGCGAGCGGGTCGACGAACTGGTGAAGCTGTTCGAGATCCGCTTCGACCTGAAGCGCTACCCGTACGAGCTGTCGGGCGGACAGATGCAGACGGTGTGCATCATGCGGGCGCTCGCGCCGCGGCCGGAGGTGATGTTCCTCGACGAACCGTTCTCGGCGCTCGATTTCGAGATGACGCTGTTCATCCGCGAGAAGCTGCAGGAGGCACACCTCGCGACCGGCGTGACGATGGTGATCGTCTCGCACGACCTGGAAGACGCGGTGTTCCTGGCCGACCACATCCTGCTGCTGACGCGCCGGCCGACGCGCATCGCCGAGTTCGTACCCTTCGACATGCCGCGGCCGCGGCTGCCGGAGGCGGTGTCCGACGAGCGCTTCGTGCGCGTGAAGGCGCACACGCTGGAAGTCTTCCGGCGGGAGATGAAGGCATGACCGCGCCGATGGACCCGGTGCCGCGGGCGAGCGGTGCGCTGGCGCTCGACACGTATCAACTCACCAAGCGCTTCGGCACCTTCACGGCGCTCGACGGCGTGTCGCTCGCGGTGCGGCCCGGCACCGTGCATGCGCTGCTCGGCGAGAACGGCGCCGGCAAGAGCACGCTGGTGAAGTGCGTCGTCGGCTGGCAGCGCGCCGAAGAAGGCAGCGTGCTGATCGATGGCCGCGAGCACGACATCGCGTCGCCGGTGGTCGCGCGCGAGCTCGGCATCGGCATGGTCTACCAGCACTTCACCGTGGTGCCCGGCATGACGGTGGCCGAGAACCTGCTGCTCGCGCGTGGCCGGCTGCCGGCCGTCATCCACTGGCCCAAGGTGCGCGAGGAACTCGCCGCCTTTCTCGACACCACGCCGTTCAAGCTCGACCTCGACGCGACGCCGCAGCAGCTGTCGGCCGGGCAGAAGCAGAAGCTGGAGATCCTGAAGCAGCTGCTGCTGAAGCCGCGGCTCTTGATCCTCGACGAGCCGACCTCGGTGCTGACGCCGCAGGAGGCCGACGAGGTGCTGGGCCTGCTGCGCGACCGCGCGCATGCGGGCGATTGCAGCATCGTGCTGATCACGCACAAGTTCCGCGAGGTCACTGCATATGCGGACGATGTCAGCGTGCTGCGGCGCGGCCGGCTGGTCGCGGCGCACCGGGTGGCCGAGACCGATCCGCGGCAACTGGCGGCGGAGATGATCGGTGCGGCGGACGATGGCGCCGCCGAGTCGAAGCGCGAGTTCGCGCCGCCGCAGCGCGCCGTGCAGGAACGTGGTGCTGCGCGGCTGACGATCGAATCGCTGACGGTCGACGGCGACCGCGGGCAGGCAGCAGTCAACGGCCTGAGCCTGAGCGTGCATGCCGGCGAGATCGTCGGAGTGGCAGGCGTCTCGGGCAACGGCCAGCGCGAGTTCGCCGAGGCGCTGGTTGGCCAGCGCCGGCGCGTATCGGGCGAAGTGTGGGTCGGCCACGGTGACCAGCGCGAACGCTTCGCCGCGACGCGCGCACAGAACCAGCGCCTGAAGGTGCGCAGCCTGCCGGAAGAGCCGCTGCGCAACGCCTGCGTCGGCGACCTGAGCGTCTCGGACAACATCGGCCTGCGTGCCTTCGACCAAACGCCCGCGGCGCGCGGCGGCTGGCTGCGCGCGTCGGTGCTGCGCGAGCGCGCACGCCGACTGATCGCCGAGTTCGGCGTCAAGACGCGCAGCGAGCTGGCACCGATCCGTTCGCTGAGTGGCGGCAACGTGCAGCGCGCGGTGCTGGCGCGCGAGCTGAGCGACGACGCCGAGGTGCTGATCGTCTCGAACCCGGTGTTCGGGCTCGATTTCGCGGCGGTCGCCGAGATCCACCAGCGGCTGATGGACGTGCGCAACCGCGGCGGCGCGGTGCTGCTGATCAGCGAGGACCTGGACGAGCTGCTGGCGCTGTCGGACCGCATCGCGGTGATGAGCGAGGGGCGCATCGTGCACGAGGCCGACGCCTTGCAGGCGGACCGCCACGTCCTCGGCGGCTTCATGGGCGGGAGCCATTGATGATCCAGGTCGATGCCCTGCCGGGCCCGTTCGAGTTCGAGCCGGCGCACACCGCGTTGGTGATGATCGACATGCAGCGCGATTTCATCGAGCCGGGCGGCTTCGGCGCGGCGCTCGGCAACGACGTGTCGCTGCTGGCGCCGGTGGTGCCGGCGGCGGCCGAGCTGGTCGCGCTGTGCCGCGCGATCGGCGTGCTGGTGGTGCACACGCAGGAGTGCCACCGGCCGGATCTGTCGGACTGCCCGCCGGCCAAGCGGCTGCGCGGCAAGCCGAGCCTGCGCATCGGCGACCCGGGGCCGATGGGGCGCATCCTGATCGAGGGCGAGCCGGGGGCCGGCTTCGTGCCGGAGTTGATGCCCGAGGCCGGCGACGTGGTGATCGCGAAGCCGGGCAAGGGCGCGTTCTATGGCACGCGGCTCGCGGAGCTGCTGCAGGACCAGCAGATCACGCGGCTGATCTTCGGCGGCGTGACGACCGAGGTGTGCGTGCAGACGACGATGCGCGAGGCCAACGACCGCGGCTACGAATGCCTGCTGGTCGAGGAGGCGACCGGCTCGTACTTCCCGCAGTTCAAGGCGGCGACGCTGGCGATGATCCGCGCGCAGGGCGGGATCGTCGGGTGGACGGCGTCGCTGCGGGCTGTGAAAGCGGGCTTTGATACCGCTCGATCAAATTAAAGAAGTCTTTAGTATGATGGCGCCTCATTCAAGGCCGCTTTCATACCATGCGCAGCACCGGCACCTACGTCAGGAGCACCACGGCAGGTGAAGCCGTGCGGGCCTTCGTGCCGCGCCCGCTGCCACCGATGCGCCCGGTACTGGCGCCGGAGTCCTACGAGACCCGCTCGCGCGACGCCGAGCTGGCGCTGGCGCGGCTGTCGGGCGTGTCGGGCCTGGTGCCGTCGGTCGAGTGGCTGTTGTACAGCGCCATCCGCAAGGAAGCGCTGCTCACCTCGCAGATCGAAGGCACGCAGGCCACGCTGACGGATCTCTTCGACGACGAAGCGGGCCTGGCCATCGCCAACACCGACGACGTGGAGGAGGTCACCAACTACCTGCGTGCCTTCCGCCTCGTGCGCGAGAACCTGCATGCGCCGCGTGGCCTGCCGTTGAGCGTGCGCCTGCTGTGCGACGCGCACCGCCTGCTGCTGGCCGGTGCTCGCGGCGCGGGCAAGCAGCCGGGCGAGTTGCGCCGCTCGCAGAACTGGATCGGCGGCACGCGGCCGGGCAACGCGGTGTTCGTGCCGCCACCGCCCGAGCGCGTCGCGGAGCTGCTCAGCGACCTGGAGCGTTTCATCCACGAGCCCGAGCCGTCGCTGCCGCCGCTCGTGCGGGTGGCGCTGGCCCATGTGCAGTTCGAGACCATCCATCCGTTCCTCGACGGCAATGGCCGCATCGGCCGCCTGCTGATCGCGGCGCTGATGGAGCAGTGGGGCCTGCTGCCCGAGCCGTTGATGTACCTCAGCGGCTACCTGAAGCTGCACCAGCGGGAGTACTACCGGCGCCTGTCGGCCGTGCGCACCGACGGCGATTGGGAAGGGTGGACGGGCTTCTTCCTGCAGGCGGTAGGGGCTGCGGCCAACGAAGCCGAGCGCGGCATCGTCGCGATTGCCAGCCTGGTGGCGGCCGATCGACGTCGCCTGCTGGCGGTGCCGCGGATCGGCGCCGTGAGCCTGCGCCTGTTCGAGCTGTTGCCGGTGATGCCGCGCTTCACGATCGAGCAGGTGCGCCAGAAGCTGGACACCACCTTCCCGACGGCGACGGCCGCGGTGAAGCTGCTGGAGGAGTCGGGCATCGTGACCGAACTGACCGGGCAGAAGAAGAACCGCAGCTTCAGCTATCGGGCGTACATCGAGTTGTTGTCCCGTTGATGACGACCCCTCGCCCGGTGGGTACACCGGACGGTCCCCCGAGGGGACGCGGGCCGGCTTGGGGCGGCCCGGCGCTCGGCCCGCCACGGCCTCACGCGCGCCGCAGCGCCTCGATCAACTTCTCGCGTTCCTTCCCCGCCGCCGCGTTCTCCGCCAGCAGCGCGAGGAACTGCTCCTGCGATTGCGCCTTGGCTTGCGCCTTCTTCACCAGCACCCCGGCGATCGGCCCGAGGTGGGCCGTCAGCACCTTGCGCGACTGCGTGACCACCTCGTCCGTCAGCGCATGGTGCCCGGTCGGCAGCGACGGGTTCACTGGGTGCGACATCGCCTGCGTGCCGGTCGCGCCCAGCTTCGCGGTGAAGCGCGCCCGGTCGGCATCGCTGCCCAGGTGCTCGCAGACCTTGGCTGCCAGGCCCGGCAGGTCGGTGCTGAAACGCGCCGCGTTGCGCACCAGCACCTTCGCCACCGGCCCGACGAACGAGGCCAGCGCGAGCTCGACGCGTGCCAGCGTCTGCGGATCCCAGCCGGTCAGCGGCGTGGTCGTGCGGCCCGACCCGGCCGACAGCGGCGTCGTCGGCGCATGCGGATCGGCCGACGCCGGCCCGGCCGCGCGCGGGGCCATGATCACGGTCGTTTCCGATTCATCGTCGTCGGTCGGCAGCACGCGCTTCGCGAGCGCCTGGCGGAACAGCGCCGCGCTCGCGAAGCGCGCCTGCGGCTTCTTCGCCATCGCACTCGCGACGATGCTGTCGTAGAACGGCGGCCGCGGCGCGATGTCGATCTTGCTCGGCGCGGTGGGCTCGTCGTTCAGCACCTTGTACATCGCCGTCTCGGGCGAACCGCGGAACGGCGCCTGCCCGACCAGCATGCCGTACAGCAGCACGCCGGCCGCGAACACGTCGACACGGTGGTCCACGTTCTCGCCGAGGTACTGCTCCGGCGCCATGTAGCCGGGCGTGCCGATGGTCGAGGTGATCTGCGTCAGCACCTGCGACTCGATGCGGGCGATGCCGAAGTCGGTCACCTTCAGCTGCCCGGTCGCGGTGACCATCAGGTTGGCCGGCTTGATGTCCCGGTGCCACACGCCGTGGCGGTGCGCGCAGTCCAGCGCGTCGAGCAGCTGGTCCATCAGCTTCAGGATGTCGACCTCGGGCAGGCGCGGGGTGGCGGCCAGGATCTTCGACAGCGTGCGGCCCTCGACGTATTCCATCGCGATGAAGGCGGTGTCGTCGTCTTCGCCGTACTCGTAGATCGGCACGATGTTCGGGTGCGACATGCGCCCGACCGCCTGCGCCTCGTTGCGAAAGCGCTCCGCGGTCGACGAACCCGACAGGTCCTCGCCCACCAGGTGCTTGCGGATCGTCTTGATCGCCACCGCCCGCTGGATGACCGGGTCGAACGCCTTGTACACCACGCCCATGGCACCTTCGCCGATCACGCCGGTGATCGGGTACTTGCCGAGTTGCTCAGGGTGCTTCATGGTCGCGCGAGGTATTTCACTCCAGGAGCTTCAAGGCATGCACCAGGCTCTTGCGCATGCGGGCGAAGGATTCGGCCAGAACGCCGATTTCGTCACGCGATTTCGTGTTGAACTCCGGCGCGTCGAGCTCGCCCAGGCTGACCCGGTCCGACAGCGTCGACAGCCGGCTCACCGGCCGGAGCACCAACTGCCACAGCATCAGGTTCAGCGCCAGCACGATCAGCAGGAACACGCCGGCCAGCAGCGCCATCACGACGCGGAAGGCGCGGTCGGCGCGCTCCAGCGGCACCGACATCGGCACCGACACGATCTGCGCGCCCAGCACCTCGGTCATGGTCCAGCCGAAGCCGTTGGCCGGGCCGTACTTGTCGACCATCGGCTTCGGCGCCGCCTCGACCGTGCTGTGGCAGCGCAGGCACACCGGGTTCGACAGCTTGATCGGCCGCGCGATGTAGGTGACCGGGCCCGTGGGCGTCACGCGCTGGCCGACGAACTCGCTGCGGTCGGGGTTCTGGCGGAACTGCTGGATCACGTCTGCTTCCCAGTCCTGCGCGCGGTCGCGCGGGTTGGTCGGGTTCAGCATCGCCGGCTTGTAGGCGTACTCCGGGTGGTCCTTGCGCAGCGTGTTCAGCACCTCGGTCGACGAGTAGGCGGGCACCGACTGCGGCAGGAAGGTGTACTTCATCTGCGTCTCCAGCAGCGGCGCGATCTGCGTCGCGGTGTAGGAGCTGACCGCCAGCGCGTTCTCCATCAGCAGCCGCGCGCGGTCCAGCACTTCATCGTGGGCGTTCTGCTGCAGCAGCGCGCGGGCGATGGTGCCGGCAGCTCCCAGGCCGAGCGCGAACACGATCAGGAACACCAGGTTGAATTTGAGCAGCAGCTTCATGGGGCCTCTTGGGGTGGTGCCGGGACTTACGAGTGGGATGCGGAAACGGACGCAACAGCGCGGACGCATGCGTCGGCGTCATGGTCGGCCTTCGACCTTCTTGGGCAGGTATTTTTCCGGGAACAGCGTGCGGTCCCACTCCGGGTGGGCGCGCAGCGTGCCGACCAGGCCACGCCGGAAATCCGCGTTGCGGGCCTCGCCCTTCCAGCGCGGCACGAACCCCGCCCGCAGGCCGGCCTCGGCGTCGATCCAGGCCGACACGTCGTCGTAGGCGATGCCCGAGAGCCGCGCCGGCTCGACCTCGCGGTTCTTGAAGCGCTCCAGCCGCGCCGGCAGCGTGTCGAGGAAATCCTTCGGCACGCGCTGGATGAAGGCGGCGTTCGGGCGCGCTGCCACGGTGGCCTTCGGGGCGCCGGCGCGGGTCATGAACTGCTCGCCCTTCAGCGCGAGGTTGCCGAGCGGCCGGCCGTCGAGCAGTTCGACGAGCGCGACCTCACCGGCCTCGGCGAACACGTAGGCATCCTGCGCCTGCACCGACACGACGGCGCGCTGCGCGACGGCGGTCGCATCGAACAGCGGGCTGTTGAAGACCGGGCCGGCCGCCGAGGCCGGCGCCGTCACCTTGACCCAGCCCTGCAGCAGGTAGAAGCGGCCGGGCGGGCGGCCGGCGAGCTTCGGCGCGATCTGCACCCGGGTCGCGGGGCCGAGGTCGGCGATCAGGCCGTCGGGGAACTCGATGCGCAGCAGGCGGCCCTGGGTGCCGGTCTCGACGATGTCTTCGCGCAGCAGGCGCACGCCTTCGGCCGGCGCAAAGCGGGCGGCCTCACGGATCAGCACGGCCTCGCCGTCGACGATGGTCAGCGTGGCCAGCGGGGCGGCCGGGGGCGCGGCCGCCGCCAGCAGCGGGAAACAGAGCAGCAAGCTCCACAACGATCTCAGCCACATGGGCACACCTTCGCTTCGTGGGCGTGGGTTTTCAGGGGGGCAAGCATAACAATGCCCCCGGATTGGCATCCGGGCTACCAGTATGCGTAGCCCGGATGCCAATCCGGGTCAGAGCTCCCCGGCCACCGGCCGCGCGCTGTGCAGCTTGTGCAGCGTGATCTTGCGCACCTCCGCCTTGCTCGCCTCGATGTGGGTGCGCAGCATCAGCTTGGCCGCGTCCGCCCGCCGCGCCAGGATGGCCTTCAGGATCTTCGCGTGCTCGTCGTAGGTCGCGCTGATGCGCGGCGGCTGCGTGAAATCGAGCCGGCGCACGATGCGGATGCCGTCGGTCACGTCGGCATGCACGCGCGCCATCTCCAGGTTGCCGGCCGCCGACACCAGCGTCGCATGGAAGGCCTCGTCGAGCGCCGCGACTTCGGCGGTGTCGCTCTTGCGCTCCTTCTCGGGCACCAGCCAGGTCGCCTTCAGCAGCCCGAGGTCGGGCATCGGCTCGGCCGCGCACAGCCGGTCGACCGCGGTGGCTTCGAGCACCACTCGCAGGTCGTACAGCTCCTCCAGCTTGCGGAAATCGAACGGCGACACGCTCCAGCCGCTGCGGAAGGCCACCTGCACATAGCCTTCGAGTTCGAGCCGGAACAGCGCCTCGCGCACCGGCGTGCGCGACATCTCGAGCCGCTCGGCCATGTCGCTCTCGGTGAAGCCGTCGCCGGGCAGCAGCACGAAGTCGAAGATCGCCGCCTTGATGCGGCGGTAGGCGCCTTCGGCGCGGGTCAGTTCGCGGGGGTTGGCGCGCGGGGTGATCTTCGTGGCCAGCGGTTTCATCCGAGCAAGCTTACATGGGCCGACACCACACGCCAGCCGGCCGGGGTTCTCATCCAGGTCTGCGTCTGCCGGCCGGGCCGCGTGCCGCCCTCGCGCTGGAACTCGATGTGGGTGGTCGCGAAATCCTCGCCGTAGGTCGTGACCTGCGTGCGCAGCACGCTGCGCGCGAGGCCGGTCGCCGGCCGCGCCGAGCGGAACGCGCGGATCGCGTCGATGCCGTACAGGTTCTCGCCGACGCCGTAGCGCAGCGTGTGCGGGCTGTCCCAGAACAGCTCGTCGAGCACCGCGACGTCGTTGCCGACCAGCGCGCGCTCGTAGCGCTCGAAGGCCGCGGTCAGCGCGGCCAGCACGTCGGGGCGGTTGATCTCCATGCGCGTGCGGACCTCAGATCCCGGCCACCGGCGACACCGCCGCGCCGCTCGCTTCCAGCGCGCGCGCCACGCGCAGCGCCAGGTCCTCGCGCCACGGCGCGGCGATCACCTGCACGCCGATCGGCAGCTTCAGCAGGCCGTCCGGCCACAGCGGCGCCGCCACCACCGGGCAGCCGGCGAACGACACCGGCTGCGTCAGCAGGCCCATCGACGGGCGCGTCGGCATCGCGACGCCGTTCAGGTCGAAGCTCTCGGCACCGAGCAGCGTGGCCTGCACCGGCGTCGCCGGCGCGAGCAGCACGTCCCAGTCGGCGAACAGCGCGTTGACACGCTCGCGGTACAGGCGTCGGAAGCGCTGCGCCCGCACATACCACTCGGCCGGCTGCAGCGCGCCGGCGATGAAGCGGTCGACCGACAGCGGCTCGTACTCGGCCGCGCGTTCGCGCAGCGTCGGCAAATGCAGCGCGCCGCCCTCGGCCGCGCTGGTCACGAAGGCGGCGGCGCGCGCGAGCGCGGCATCGGGCCACTGCACGCGCTGGGTCGCATGCAGCACCTCGGCCGCGATCGCGACCGCCCGCTGCGCCGCCGGCCCGGCGTGCTCGTCGAAGTAGCCGTCCAGCACGCCGATGCGCAGGCCGGTCAGCGGGTGGCCGATCTGCTGCAGCGCCGGCTGCACGCGTTCGGCATGGCAGCCGGGGTCCGCCGCGTCGGGGCCTTGCATCGCGTCGTAGGTGGCGGCCAGGTCTTCGACGCTGCGGGCGAACGGGCCCAGGTGGTCGAGGCTCGCGACGAACGGGAAGCTGCCGCGCCGCGACAGGCGCCCGAAGGTCGGCTTCAGCCCCCACACGCCACACAGCGACGACGGCACGCGGATCGAGCCGTTGGTGTCGGAGCCGAGCGTCACCGGCACCTGGCCGGCCGCGACCGCGGCGCCGCAGCCGCCGGACGATCCGCCGGCCGTGCGCGCCAGGTCGCGCGGGTTGCGGCTCGGGCCGTAGTGGCTGTTCTCGGTGGTGAAGCCGTACGCGAACTCGTCCATGTTCAGCGCGCCGACCAGCACCGCGCCGGCCGCGCGCAGGCGCTCGACCAGTGCCGCGTCGGCCGTGGCCGGCGGTTCGCCCTGGCGGACCTTGCTGCCGGCACGCGTCGTCAGGCCCTCGATGTCGAACAGGTTCTTCACCGCATACGGCAGCCCGGCCAGCGCCGGCAGCACCTCGCCGCGGGCGCGCTGCGCATCGACCGCGCGCGCCTCGCGCACCGCGCGCTCGAAGGTGCCGTCGGTGAAGGCGTTGACGCGCGCGTCGCAGACCTCGATGCGCGCGATGCAGTGCTCGAGCGCTTCTTCGGCCAGCATCTCGCCGCTGCGCACCGCGCGCACCACCGACATGCCTGTGCTCATCCCGCCGCTGTGCACCGAATGCCGCGCGGTCATGCCGGATCCTCGGCCGGGAACGGCGCCGGGCAGTAGATCTCGGCCGGCTCCAGCTCGGCACCCAGCGGCAGCAGGCGCAGCGGCGCCACCATCGTGCGCGTGCGGGCCAGGTGCGTCGCGACGCGCGCGAGCTGCGCCTCGTCGAGCGGCAGCTCCAGCAGCCGGGCGCTGGCGCGCACGAAATCGAGGATGTCGGATGGCGCGGTGTCGGTCATGGCGGAGACCTCCTTGCGCGGGAGTGCTGCAAGGACCGTGCTCAACCAAGCGAAGCGAGGAAGCCGCGCCAGCCGCCGTAGGCCGTGATGTCGAGCGCGCTGCTCCCTGCTGCCACGCCACGCGGCTCGCAGACGAAGCCGCGCTCCTGCGTGCCGTCGGACAACTCCACCGTGCCGAGCGCGAGCGGCGGGCCGACCATCTGCAGGAAGCTGCCGCCGTGCGCCGCGTCGATCTCCCACACTTCCACGTCGACCGCACGACCCGCCTCGGGGCCCACATGCACCAGCGCGGGTCGCGTCGGCGCGTGGCCGGTCAGCGAGTACAGCCTATACGCCGGCGCGGTGCGCGTGCGCCGCAGCAGCCGGCCGGCGCGTTCGGTCAGCTGCCAGTTCAGCGCCAGCCCGCTCATGTGCGC
>NZ_JBFULV010000115.1:0-19660 GCF_054049715.1 Rhizobacter sp. P5_C2
GCGACGGCCGCGCGGCGCGTGCGACGGCCGCGCGGCGCGTCGAGCCGCCGCAGGGCGAGACCGAGCAGGGCCTCGCGGCGATCTGGCGCGACGTGCTCGGGCTGGGTGATGTGGGACACGACGTGGGCCGACACGACAACTTCTTCGAGCTCGGCGGCCACTCGCTGCTCGCGACCCAGGTGACCGCACGCATCCGCCAGGCCCTCGACCGCGGCTTCGTGCTGCGCGCGGTGTTCGAGCACCCGGTGCTGCACGAGCTGGCGCGGGCGATCGACGCCGGCCGCGCGCCGGTCGCGGCGACAACGCCCATCACGCGGCTGGCCGGCGACGGCCCGACGCCGCTGTCGTTCGCACAGGAGCGCATGTGGCTGCTGCACGAACTGGCGCCGGACAGCTCGGCCTACAACATGCCGGTCGCGCTCCGCCTGCACGGCGTGCTCGACCGCAACGCGCTGGAGCGTGCGCTGGACGCGCTGGTGCAGCGGCACGAGACGCTGCGCACCACCTTCGCGATGATCGATGGCCGCCCGATGCAGACGGTGAAGCCGCACCAGCCGGTCGCGCTGCCGTTCCACGACTTGCGCGCGCAGGGTCGCCAGGCCGAGGAGGCCGCGATCGCACTGGCCACCGACACCGCGCGCGCCTACTTCGACCTGGTGCATGGGCCGGTCTTCCGCACGCTGCTGGTCCAGGTGGCCGACGACGAGCATCTGCTGCTGCTCGCGATGCACCACATCGCCGGCGACCAGTGGTCGTACGGCGTGCTGGGCCGCGAACTTGCCGAGGCCTACGCCGCGTTCCGCCGCGGAGGCGCACCGACGTGGCAACCGTTGGCGGTGCAGTACCGCGATGTCGCGGTGTGGCAGCGCGAGCGCTTCCAGGGCGAGGTGCTGGAGGCGCAGCTCGGCTACTGGCGCCGGCAGCTCGACGGCGTGGCCCCGCTGTTGCTGCCGACCGACCACCCACGGCCGACCATCCTCTCGGACCGCGCCGCCTGGCATGCCGACGTGCTACCCCCCGCGCTGATCGCGTCGCTCGAAGCGTTCAGTCGCAGCCACGGCTGCACGCTGTTCATGACGCTGTTCGCCGCGTACGTGACGCTGCTGCACCGCTACACCGGGCAGGCCGACATCGCGGTCGCGGTGCCGATCGCGAACCGCGAGCAGCGCGAGGTCGAAGGGCTGGTCGGCGGCTTCATCAACACGCTGGTGCTGCGCAGCACCTGCGGCGACGACACCGCGTTCAGCGAGCTGCTGGCGAACGTGCGCACGACGGCACTGGAGGCGTATGCGCACCAGGAGCTGCCGTTCGCGAAGCTGGTGGAAGAACTGCGGCCGATGCGCGGGCCCGCGCTGCCGCCGCTCGCGCAGGTGCTGTTCACGCTGCAGAACGCGCCGATGAGCGGCATCGAGTTCCCCGGCCTGCAATGGGAGCCGGTCGCGATCGATCGCGCTGCGGCGCCGTTCGAGCTGGGGCTGTACATCGAGGCGGCCGTCAGCGGCAGCGTGCTGTTCGAGTACTCGACCGAGCTGTACGACGAGCCGACGATCCGGCGCATGGCGGGGCACTACCGCGCGCTGCTCGAAGCGCTGGTGGCGGCGCCTGCGGTGTCGTCCTCCATGGCGCTGGCGAAGCTGCCAATGCTGACGGCCGACGAGCAGCGTTGGTTGCTGGTCGAGATGAACGGCACGGCGGTCGCGCATGCCAGCGATGTTTATCCACGCCTTTTCGAGGCCCAGGTCGCCCGCAGCCCGGCGGCCGAGGCGGTGCGCTACGAAGGCGCGTCGCTGACCTACGCGGCGCTGAACGCCCGCGCGAACCGCGTGGCCAACCGGCTGCGCGCGATGGGCGTCGGCCCGGGGCAGTTGGTCGGCGTGTGCCTGCAGCGCTCGCTCGCGCTGGTGGTGGCCTTGCTCGGCGTGCAGAAGGCGGGCGGGGCCTACGTGCCGCTGGACCCGGGCTTCCCGGCCGAGCGGCTCGCCTACATGCTGGAAGACAGCGGCGCGACCGTGCTGGTGGCGGGTGGCGATGCGGCCGACGGCATCGCGCTGCCGCCCGGCGTGCAACTGCTGGACGTGCTGGCTGATGCGGTTGCGCTGGGGGCCGGCAGCGAGGACAACCTCGCGAGCGCGCCCGCGCCGGGCGACCCGGCCTACGTGATCTACACCTCCGGTTCGACCGGCCGGCCGAAGGGCGTGGTGGTTCCGCATGGTGCGCTCGCGAACTTCCTGCATTCGATGCGGCGCGAGCCGGGGCTGCAGGCCGGCGACGTGCTGGCTGCCGTGACGACGGTGTCGTTCGACATCGCCGGGCTGGAGCTGTACCTGCCGTGGCTGGTGGGCGCGCGGGTCGAGCTGCTGTCGCGCGAGACGGCGGCCGACGGCATTGCACTGTCGGCCGCGCTGGCGGCGAGCGGCGCGACCGTGCTGCAGGCGACGCCGGCCACCTGGCGGCTGCTGATCGAAGCCGGCTGGACCGGCGGGCCGGGCTTCCGCGCGCTGTGCGGCGGCGAGGGGCTGCCGCGCGAGCTTGCTGATGCATTGCTCGCACGCGTCAGCGAGCTGTGGAACCTGTACGGCCCGACCGAGACGACGGTGTGGTCGACCGCCGAGCGCGTGATCGGCGGCGGCGCACCGGTCACGATCGGCCGGCCGATCGACAACACGCAGGTGCATGTGCTGAGCCGCGCCGGCGAGCTGCAGCCGGCCGGCATCCCGGGCGAGCTGTGGATCGGCGGCGCGGGCGTGGCGACCGGCTACCACCGGCGGCCGGAGCTGACGGCCGATCGCTTCGTCGCCGACCGCTTCTCGATCCAGCCCGGCGCGCGCCTCTACCGCACCGGCGACCTCGGCCGCTGGACCGCACAGGGCCGGCTGGAGCACCTGGGGCGCATCGACCACCAGGTGAAGATCCGCGGCTTCCGCATCGAGCTCGGCGAGATCGAATCGGTGCTCGCCGGGCACGAGGCGGTGCGGCAATCGGTGGTGATCGCGCGCGAGGCCGGGCCGGGCGACCTGCGGCTGGTCGCGTATGTCGTGTACCAGGCCGGCGAGGACCTGACCGTCAGCGAGGTGCGGCGCCACCTGCGGCGCGAGCTGCCGGACTACATGGTGCCGTCGCTGGTGGTCGCGCTCGACGCGATCCCGCTGACGCCAAACGGCAAGGTCGACCGCGCGGCGCTGCCGGACCCGTTCCGCAACGCCGCGCCGGTGGCGGCCTACGAGGCGCCTGCGCCGGGCCTGGAGCGGCTGCTGGCCGATGTGTGGCAGGAGACGCTGCAGATCGAGCGGGTGGGCGCCGAGGACAACTTCTTCGAGCTGGGCGGGCATTCGCTGCTGTCGCTGCGCGTCGCGGTGGCGGTGGAGCAGCGCACCGGCTGGCGCATGGATCCGCGCGTGCTGTTCTTCCAGAACCTTCGCCAGATCGCGGCTGCGGGCGCCGCGCATGTTTCAGATCACTTGCCCAGCACATGAACCCATTCTTCTTCGGCACGCGGCAACGGCGGCTGTTCGGTGTCTACAGCCCGGCGCGGGCATCGGCTTCCGGCAGCGGCACGAAAGCCGTGCTGCTGTGCCCGCCGTGGGGACAGGAGTACCTGCGTGCCCACCGCGCGATGAAGCAGCTCGCGACGCTGCTGAACCAGGCCGGCGTGCACGTGCTGCGCTTCGACTGGTTCGGCACCGGCGATTCGGCCGGCGAGATGCTGGACGCGAGCCTGGCCGGCTGGCAGGCCGACATCGAGACCGCGATCGACGAGCTGAAGGACACGACCGATGCGGCGCGCGTCGGGCTGGTGGGGCTGCGGCTCGGCGGCACGCTGGCGGCGGGCGTCGCGGCGCGGCGGCGCAAGGATGTCGACAGCGTGGTGCTGTGGGACCCGGTGGTGTCGGGCGAGGGGTATTTGAAGGAGCTGCTGGCCGATGCGCCGGCCCGCAAGCCGGAGCACGGCGGCGGGTACGAGGTGATGGGCTTCGCGCTCGGCGACGCGATGGCGGCGGAGCTGCGTGGATTGGCGCTGCCGGCAGCGGAGTTGCCGGCGCGCACGCTGGTGATTCGATCGGTGCCGGGTGAGGCCATCGGACCTGTGCCGGTCGAGCAGGTCGAGGGCCAGCCCGCGTGGCTGGAGGACCACCATTCGGGGGCCGGCGCGGTGCCGGTGAAGGTGTTGCAGCGCATTGCGCAGTGGTGGAGCTGACCGTGAACGAACGCGTGAACGATCGACCGGTGACGGAGCAGGTGCTGCTGATGGGGCCGCGCAAGGCGCTGGTGGGCATCGTGACGCCGGTCGCCGAGGGCACGTCGGCGTCGCCGGAGCGGCCCGTGGTGGTGGTGCTGAACTCGGGAATCATCCACCGCGTCGGCGCGAACCGGATGACGGTGCAGCTGTGCCGGCGGCTGTCGCAGCACGGTGTCGACGCGGTGCGCTTCGACCTCTCGGGGATCGGCGACAGTGAGCCCCGCGACGACGGGCTCGGGCTGCTGGAGGCGAGCCTGGCCGACATCAAGGAGGCGCTCGACACGCTGGAGACAGCGCGGGGCTTCAAGCGCTTCGTGCTGGTCGGCCTGTGCTCGGGCGCGGACCACGCGGTGGTCTACGCGGGGCGTGATCCGCGCGTGACGGGCCTGGTGCTGCTGGACCCGTCGATCCCGCACACGCCGCGCTACTACCTGAACCACTACGCGCGGCGCGCGACGCGGCTGAGCAGCTGGATGAACATCGCGCGGGGGAAGCACCCACTGTGGCAGGCGCTGGGGCAGCGCATGGGCGGGGCGAGCCACGCCGAACCGCCGGAGGAGGGTGCGCGTGCGGACCTGGATTCGCCCGAAGCGCGCGCCTTCCTGTCGAACGCTTACGCGGCGGCGCAGCGCTCGGGCAACCGCTTCCTGGCGGTGCTGACGGCCGAGCGGGAAGATTTCCACAACTACCGCGAGCAACTGCTGGATGCATTCCCCGACGTGCCGTTCGGCGACCGGCTGCAGCTGGAGTACCACGAGGACACGGATCACACGTTCACCGCGGAGGCGAATCGGGAGCGGGTGATCGCGGGGATCGTGGGGTGGGTGCGTGCTGCCGCGTGAGACCGAGGGTCATGTCTGCGGCAAGCGCTTGAAGGTGTCGGACCAGGTCTGCGTCTGCTTCGCGATGAGTTCTGACAACCCAGGCAGGCGCCGGGCCACCGCATCCAGCGACGCCAGCGTCGCGACCGTCAGCTCGCACAGCTGAACGGTGCGCTCGATGATCCGGGCCTTCGGCATGCCGCACCGCGTGCCGAAGTCCAGCAGCCCCAGCCGCGCTGCGAAGAAGCTGCGGTTGCCCTCCAGGTTCAGCGCCAGGCTGTCATCGGCGATGTAGAGCCGCGTGCAGACGATGTCGTAGGCCGGTGCCATGCGCACCGCGCCGCTCACGCTGTCGTACAGCACACCGAAGTTCTTCATGTGCGCATCGCCGTTGCCGAGCATGCACGACAGCGCGACCATGTCGAACAGCTGCTCGCGCGCGGCGGGCAAGTTCTCCGGCGAGCAGTACAGGTGCAGCAACCGCAGCACGAGTTCGTAACTGCCGACGTACTTCTGGTCGGCGGCGCGGCCGGCCAGGGCCAGCATGTCCTCGAAGCCGAGAATGCGCCCGTCGGGCGGCCGGTCGAAGCGTCGCATCACGAACAGCTCGCCGTCGTCGGACAGGTGGAATTCGGGCACCGGAACGCCAGCCTGCTTCACGATGCTCATGCAGACGAATTCGTTGATCGCGAGACCGGGGAATTCGCCGAGGCCTGACTTGACGATGAGTTCGGAGGTGGGCAGCGCGGCCTTGAAGTCCGGCTGCATGTCGTCACTGGCGCGCTCGGGGACGAGCACCTTTGGCTGCACACCGCTCAAACCGGTGCGCATCAGGTAGTTGTCGACGAGTCGAGCGAAGAGCTCCCGGGACCCCCCATGGGCAAGCAACTCGGCCAGGGATTCGCCTTGCATGGGCGCTTCGCTTGCGGGCTGTCCTTCGAGCGTGAAGCGCAACCGGCCGATGGGTGCCTGCGACCCGATCACCGTCAGCAGAAGTAGCGGATCGAGCCCGGTGGTCTTCGCGAGTCGATTGCGCAGTTGCTCCAGCACGAAGCCTTCCGGCATGTTCATCTGGAAGATCGGATGCAGCGACGGGAATTCGTAGGGCCTGGCGCGCAAAGGCATGCCCAGCGCCGGTGCCGTCTCGGCTGTCGCATCGGGTGCGAAAGAGAACAGGTAGTCGCCATCGCGCTGCAAGACGCCGGACAGGCCTTGCGGGGTGTGAACCAGCACCTTGGCGAGCGATTCACTCATCGATGTCTTTCAACAGCGCACCGATCTCGTCCAGCGTCGGCCGCTGCGATGCCGCCACCTGGAGTTGAGCGCCGAGTGCGGCTGCAACCCTCGCATACGACGAGGCGGCGACCCCGGGTCGCCCCGCTTCGACGTGGATGACCTTCAGGCGTGGGATGCCGGCGATATGCGCCACGTCGACCAGCCGCAGGCCGCGCTGCTTGCGCATCTCCTGCAGCGCGTGCCCCAGCGCCACCAGATTGACCGAGAAATCGCCCATGGAAGTATCATAATCGATACTTCATGCGTATAAAGTATCAAATTCGATACTTAGTGAAGCTCTGAAACGCCTCAGAACTCCAGGTTGTCGATCAGCCTTGTCTGCCCCAGCCGGGCCGCGCCCAGCACGACCAATGCGCCGGCCTTGTCGCCGCTCTCGGGCGGCAGCAGGTCGGCGCGCCGCCGCACCGTCAGGTAGTCTGGCTGCCAGCCGCGCGCGGCCAGGTTCGCCATCGCCTTCGCCTCGAGCTGCGCGAGCGGCTCACTGCCCGCGGCAAAGCCCTCCGCCAGCGCCCGCAGGCTGCGCGACAAGGCCACCGCCTCCGCCCGCTCCGCCGCGCTCAGGTACCCATTGCGCGACGACAGCGCGAGCCCGTCGTCGGCCCGGCTCGTCTCCCCGGCCTCGACCGTGATCGGCAATGCGAACTGCTGCGTCATCTGCCGGATCACCATCAGTTGCTGGTAGTCCTTCTTGCCGAACACCGCGACGCGCGGCTGCACGCACGCGAACAGCTTCATCACCACCGTGCACACGCCGGTGAAGAAGCCCGGCCGGAAGTGCCCTTCGAGGATGTCGGCCAGCGCCGCGTCGGGCACCACCTTCACCGTCTGCGGCTGCGGGTACAACTCGCGCTCGTCGGGCGCGAACACGATGTCGCAGCCGGCGCCCTGCAGCAGCTCGCTGTCGCGCGCCAGCGTGCGCGGGTAGCGGTCGAAGTCTTCATGCGGCGCGAACTGCAGCCGGTTCACGAAGATGCTCGCCACCACCGGCAACCCATGCCGCCTGGCCTGCCGCACCAGCGCCAGGTGGCCTTCGTGCAGGTTGCCCATCGTGGGCACGAAGGCGCACGCACCGGGCGCTCCGAGGGCCGCGCGCAGGTCGGCGATCGTGTGGACTGTCTTCATCGATGGATCAACCCGGGAGCGTCAATAACCGTGGAGCGTGTCGTCGGGAAAGCGGCGGGCCTTCACATCGGCCACATAGCGCGTGATCGCCTCGCCGATGCCCGCGCTGCCGTCCATGAAGTTGCGCACGAAGCGCGGCAGCTTGCCCTGCGTGATGCCGAGCATGTCGTGCAGCACCAGCACCTGGCCCGAACAGGCCACGCCGGCGCCGATACCGATCACCGGGATGTCGAGCGCGTCGGTGATCTGCTTCGCCACCGCGGCCGGCATCAGCTCCAGCACCAGCATCGCGGCGCCGGCCTCGGCCAGCTCGCGCGCATGGCGCAGCAGCGTGGCCGCGGCCTCGTCGTCGCGGCCCTGGATGCGGTAGCCGCCGAGCGCATGCACCGATTGCGGCGTCAGCCCGAGGTGCGCGCACACCGGGATGCCGCGCTCCACCAGGAAGCGCACCGTCTCGGCCGTCCAGCCGCCGCCTTCGAGCTTCACCATCTGCGCGCCGGCCTGCATCAGCACCGTCGCACTCGCCAGCGCCTGCGCCGGCCCCTGCTGGTAGCTGCCGAACGGCAGGTCGCCGATCAGCCATGCGCCACGGTTGCCGCGCGCGACGCAGCGCGTGTGGTACGCCATCTCGTCGAGCGTCACCGGCAGCGTGCTCGCCTGGCCCTGCAGCACCATGCCGAGCGAATCGCCGACCAGCAGGCAGTCGACGCCGGCCGCATCGAGCAGCCGCGCGAAGCTGGCGTCGTAGCAGGTCAGCATCGCGATCGGCTCGCGGGCCGCATGCATCTCGCGCAGCTTGTGCAGCGTCACCGCCTTGCGGCCGGGCGCGGCGTCCTGGGCCGGGTGGCTGCTCATGCCGGCCGCATTCCCAGCTTGTCGAGCAGCGCGCGGTCGGCCTGCACGTCGGGGTTGCCGGTGGTCAGCAGCTTGTCGCCATAGAAGATGGAATTGGCACCGGCCGTGAAGCACAGCGCCTGCACCGCTTCGCCGAGCGCCTGGCGGCCGGCCGACAGCCGCACGCGGGCCTTCGGCATCGTGATGCGCGCCACCGCGATCGTGCGCACGAACTCCAGCGGGTCGAGCGGCACCGTGCCGTGCAGCGGCGTGCCTTCGACCTGCACCAGGTTGTTGATCGGCACCGATTCCGGGTACGGGTCGAGGTTGGCCAGCGCGCCGATCAGGCCGGCGCGCTGTGCCCGCGTCTCGCCCATGCCGACGATGCCGCCGGCGCACACCTTGACGCCGGCGCCGCGCACGCGCTGCAGCGTGTCGAGGCGGTCCTGGTACTGGCGGGTGCGCACGATGTCGCCGTAGAACTCGGGCGCGGTGTCGAGGTTGTGGTTGTAGTAGTCGAGGCCGGCGTTCTGCAGCTGTTCGGCATGGCCGTCTTCCAGCATGCCGAGCGTCGCGCAGGTCTCGAGCCCCAGCGCCTTCACGGCGCTGACCAGCTCGGCCACCTTCTCGATGTCGCGGTCCTTCGGGCCGCGCCATGCGGCACCCATGCAGAAGCGCGAGGCACCGGCCTCTTGCGCGCGGCGCGCGGCCTCGAGCACGGCTTCGGTCTCCATCAGCTTGCCGGCTTCGACGCCGGTGTCGTAGCGCGCGGCCTGCGGGCAGTAGCTGCAGTCTTCGGGGCAGCCGCCGGTCTTGATCGACAGCAGCGTCGAGAGCTGCACCTCGGTCGGGTCGAAATGCTCGCGGTGCACCGTCTGCGCACGGAACATCAGCTCGGTGAACGGCAGCTCGAACAAGGCTTCGATGTCGGCCACCTGCCAGCGGTCGGTCGGCGCGGTCTGGGGGGCAGCGCGGGTGACGAGGTGGACGGGTGCTTCGTGGATCGTCATGAATGTTCTTTTCTAGGCGGGTTGATAGGCGAGCCGCACGTAGATCGGCGCGAACGCCTCGGCCTGCGTGATCTCCAGCAGGTGCTCGCGCGCCAGCTCCAGCATCGCGATGAAGGTCACCACCAGCACCTGCGGTCCGCGGGTCAGGTCGAAAAGCTCCTCGAACATCGCGAAGCGGCGGCCCTGCAGCCCGCGCAGCACGATGCTCATGTGCTCGCGCACGCTCAGTTGCTCGCGGGTGATCGTGTGGTGCTGGTTCAGCTTGGCGCGCTTCAGGATGTCGGCCCAGGCGGCGCGCAGCTCGTCGATCTCGACATCGGGAAAGCGCGGCGTCAGCGATTGCTCGATGGTCACCTGCGCGCGCAGGAAATCGCGGCCCAGCACCGGCAGGCGATCGAGCCCGGCCGCGGCCAGCTTGATCTGCTCGTACTCCAGCAGCCGGCGCACCAGCTCGGCGCGCGGGTCCTCGGGCTCCTGGCCCTCGGCGACCTTCTTCGGCGGCAGCAGCATGCGCGACTTGATCTCGATCAGCATTGCCGCCATCAGCAGGTATTCGCTGGCGAGCTCGAGGTTGGTCTTGCGGATCTGCTCGACATACGCCAGGTACTGGCGCGTCACGCTGGCCAGCGGGATGTCGAGGATGTTGAAGTTCTGCTTGCGGATCAGGTAGAGCAGCAAGTCGAGCGGGCCTTCGAAGGCCTCGAGGAAGACCTCCAGTGCATCCGGCGGGATGTACAGGTCGGTCGGCATCGTGAACAGCGGCTCGCCATACAGGCGGGCCACCGCCACGTGGTCGACCACGTGCGGCGCTGCCGCATCGGTGGCGGCCTGCGCCAGGGCGTCTTCGCTCACGGGGTGCCCGTTCGGTGTCGCGGTCCGGCCCGGGTCAGTGCCCGGTCTGGTAGACGTAGGGCTGTTGCGGCACCTGGGATTCGCGGGACTCCTTCAGGGCGTCGCGGTCGACCGGCTTGTCCCACAGCAGCTGGCGGCCCTTCAACATCCGGTCCGCGAGCGTCGGGTCCTTGGCCTTCAGCTCCTCGATGAACGAGGTGGTGTCGGACTTGTAGGCTTTCCAGAAGAGCGGCATGGTCGGGGCCAGGTGAAGCAAGGGAGGGCGGATTTTAGCCGGCCTCGGCCGCGACCTATGATCTGCCTCTACAACGACGCAGTCTGGTGCGATGTCCGAACGCGATGACGATGTGCCGCGGGTGAGCGAAACGCTGGACCGCAGGGTGATGCAGTTCTCGGACGCCGAGGTCCAGAGCCGCATGTGGCTGCGCGACCCCGATGCGCTCGACCTGGAGTACACCCGCCTGATGATGGGCTTCCTGCTGTTCGCGGGCAGCGCGCAGCGCATCGCGATGATCGGGCTGGGCGGTGGCTCGATCGCCAAGTTTTGCCACCGGCACCTGCGCCGCACGCGGCTGGAGGTGGCCGAGGTCAACCCCGAGGTGCTGACCTTGCGCGAGCGCTTTCACTTGCCGGCGGATGACGAGCGGTTGGCGGTGCAACTGGTCGATGGCGCCCGGTTCGTTCGCGATGCCCCGGTGCGCTTCGATGCGCTGCTGGTCGATGGCTTCGACCGGCACGGCCTGCCGCGGCAGCTGTGCTCGCAGCGCTTCTATGACGACGCGGCCGATGCGCTGCAGCCGGGCGGCGTGCTGGTGGCCAACCTGCACGCCAACCATGCCGAGCAGCCGGTGTGGCTCGCGCGCATCCGGCACAGCTTCGGGCACGAGCCGCTGGTGGTGCATGACGATGACCGCAGCAACTGCGTGGTTTTCGCGTGCCGCGGCGGGTTGAAGCCGGCGCGGGGGGCGCCGCGCTGCCCCGTGGCGTTGTCGGCCTCGGGCTGGCCGGCGCTGTCGGCCGCTTTCCTGAAGATCGCTGCAGCGGCGCGCGGCGCGGCGCCAGGCTGAGCTCAGGCTTCTTGCCGGCGCGTATCGGTGCCCAGCTTCAGGAAAGTGTGCGGCTCGCCGACCAACCAGCGCGCCAACTGGTCCAGCAGGTCGGAGTTGACCAGCTCGGCTGCGAAGCTCACGGTCACCGTTTCCAGGCTGTCCAGGTTGCTGACCTTGAAGGCGACGGTGCCCTGGTCGTGATCGGGGAGCAGGCGCACCATCAGCGCGATGTCGGCGACGAAGCTGAAGCGCACCTCTTCGAGGCGGCCGCTGTCGGGATGCCGCACCCACTGCGTGTCGGCAGAGATGCCGGCTTGGCGCAGGCGCGCCTCCAGCCGTTCGATTTCGGGCGGAAAGTCCTTGCGGATGCTCAGTGTGAGGCCCGATTTCTGGACCGCATGGATGACCACGTGATCGAACACCTCCTGGCCACGGTGCTCCTTGCGCCGCGCATCGACGCGGAAATCGCAGCGCGTCAGGCCGTCCACTGGCGTGGTCTTGTCGAACGAGAAGCGCACCGGCGGGCGCGGCAACAGCACGTTGAGCTGGGGCGCGAGGTCCATCCAGTAGTGCCACGTCGTCTTGCAGGCTGCTTCGACCGCCGCGGCGTTGCGCGCCAGCGCCGCGGTGTCGATCGTCTGCTGAGTCTTCAACGACTCGGCCTGACGCTTCAGGTCGTCCAGAAATCCCACGGTGTTCCTCCCTCCACTGCGCGCGCAGCATAGCGCGCAGGGCGCTGCGTGTCGTTCATCCCGATGGGGGATGCCGCGGCGCCGTCAGCGCACTCGCAAGCCCGGCGCCGCCCCCGGCCACGGCTCCAACACATACAGCCCCGGGTGCGCCTTCTCGTCGGCGTGCGAGGCCGCCAGCACCATGCCTTCGCTGAGCCCGAACTTCATCTTGCGCGGCGCCAGGTTGGCCACCATCACGGTGAACTTGCCGACCAGGTCCTCGGGCTTGTAGGCCGACTTGATGCCGCTGAAGACGTTGCGCGTCTTCGCTTCGCCGACGTCGAGCGTCAGGCGCAGCAGCTTGTCGCTGCCCTCGACCGCCTCGCAGGCGACGATCTTCGCGATGCGCAGGTCGACCTTCGCGAAATCGTCGATCTTGATCTCGGGCGCAAGCTCCTCGCCACCCGGCGGCGGCAGCGCGATCACCGGCGGCTCGAGCAGCTTGTCGAGCAGCGCCGGGTCGACGCGCTGCATCAGGTGCTTGTAGTCGCCGATCGTGTGGCCGCCGATCGCGCGCATCGCATCGGCGAACACCATCGGCTCCAGCCTCAGGAAGGCCTCGACCTGCGCCGCCAGCGTCGGCAGCACCGGCTTCAGGTAGATGGTCAGCACGCGGAAGGCCTCGATGCAGACGCTGCACACGTCGTGCAGCACCGCCTCTTGCCCGGCCTTCTTCGCGAGGTCCCAAGGCTTGTTCTGGTCGACGTACTCGTTCACCCGGTCGGCCAGCAGCATCACCTCGCGCAGCGCCTTGCCGTACTCGCGTTCCTCGTAGAGCTCCTCGATCGCGCGGCGGTGGTTGCGCAGGCCGTCGAGCAGCGCGCGGCCCTCGACGCCGAGGTCGGACGACAAGCGCCCGTCGAAGCGCTTGCTGAGGAAGCCGGCGGCCCGGCTCGCGATGTTGATGTACTTGCCGACCAGGTCGGAGTTGATGCGGGCGATGAAGTCGTCGGGGTTGAAGTCGATGTCCTCGACCTTCGCGTTCAGCTTGGCGGCGATGTAGTAGCGCAGCCATTCGGGGTTCAGCCCGACCTCGAGGTACTTCAGCGGCGAGATGCCGGTGCCGCGGCTCTTGCTCATCTTCTCGCCGCCGTTGACGGTGATGAAGCCGTGCACGTTGACGTGGTCCGGCGTCTTGCGGCCGCTGAAATGCAGCATCGCCGGCCAGAACAGCGTGTGGAAGTAGGTGATGTCCTTGCCGATGAAGTGCACCTGCTCGACCGCCGGGTCGGCGAAGAACGCGTCGTAGTCGCGCCCGGTCTTGTCGAAGTAGTTCTTCAGCGACGCGAGGTAGCCGACCGGCGCGTCGAGCCAGACGTAGAAGTACTTGTCGTCGGTGTCGGGGATGCGGATGCCGAAGTAGGGCGCATCGCGGCTGATGTCCCAGTCGGCCAGGCCGCCGTGGCCGTGCTCGTCGACGGCGAACCATTCGCGGATCTTGTTCAGCACCTCGGGCTGCAGGCGGCCGGGCGTGTGCGTCCAGTCCTTCAGGAACTCGATGCAGCGCGGCGACGACAGCTGGAAGAAGTAGTGCGCACTGCTCTTGAGCACCGGCGTGGCGCCGCTCAGCGCCGAGTACGGGTTCTTCAGCTCGGTGGGGGCGTAGACGGCGCCGCAGTTCTCGCAGGAGTCGCCGTACTGGTCCTTGGTGCCGCAGCGCGGGCATTCGCCCTTGATGTAKCGGTCGGGCAGGAACATCGCCTTCACCGGGTCGAAGAACTGCTCGATCGTGCGCTCGGCGATCAGGCCTTCCTTGCGCAACGCGAGGTAGATGTCCTGCGCGAGCTGGTGGTTCTCGGGCCCGTCGGTGGAGTGCCAGTTGTCGAAGCCGATGCTGAAGCCGTCGAGGTACTGCTTGCGGCCGGCGGCGATCTCGGCGACGAACTGCTGCGGCGTCTTGCCGGCCTTTTCGGCGGCGATCATGATCGGCGCGCCGTGGGCGTCGTCGGCGCAGACGAAGTGCACCTCGTTGCCGACCATGCGCTGGAACCGCACCCAGATGTCCGCCTGGATGTACTCCATCATGTGCCCGATGTGGAACGGCGCATTGGCGTACGGCAGGGCGGTGGTGACGAAGAGCTTGCGGGTCATCGGAGGCGTCCGGGTCAACGAGGGGAAAGGGGCGATTCTAGGCTTGACGGTCCGAGGGAGAAGGGGTGTGGGCTAGACTGCCGGCCGCCACCCGACCGCCTGCCATGACCATCACCGAATCCGCCCTCCTGGCCGCCCTGCAAACCGTCAACGACCCGCTCACCGGCAAGGACGTCGTCGGCGGCCGCCAGGTGAAGAACCTGCGCATCCAGGGGGCCGACGTGAGTTTCGAGCTGGAGCTGGGCTACCCCGCGAAGAGCCTGCATGCGGCGCTGCGCGAGAGCCTGCAGCAGGCGCTGCGCACGCTGCCGGGCATCGGCAAGGTCGACGTGGAGATCGCCACCCGCATCACCGCCCATGCGGTGCAGCGCGGCGTGCAGCTGCTGCCGAACGTCAAGAACATCGTCGCGGTGGCGTCGGGCAAGGGCGGGGTCGGCAAGAGCACCACCGCGGCCAACCTGGCGCTGGCGCTGGCGGCCGAGGGCGCGAAGGTCGGCATCCTCGACGCCGACATCTACGGCCCGAGCCAGCCGATGATGATGGGCCTCGAAGGCCGCCCGGAGAGCGCCGACGGCAAGACGATGGAGCCGATGCGCAACCACGGTGTCGAGGTGATCTCGATCGGCTTCCTGGTCGAGCGCGACAACGCGATGATCTGGCGCGGACCGATGGCCACGCAGGCGCTGGAGCAGCTGCTGCGGCAGACCAACTGGGGCGACCTGGACTACCTGATCGTCGACATGCCGCCCGGCACCGGCGACATCCAGCTGACGCTCTCGCAGCGCGTGCCGCTGACCGGCGCGGTGATCGTGACGACGCCGCAGGACATCGCGCTGATCGACGCGCGCCGCGGCATCAAGATGTTCGAGAAGGTCGGTGTGCCGATCCTGGGCATCGTCGAGAACATGGCGGTGCACGTGTGCAGCAACTGCGGGCACGTGGAGCACATCTTCGGGGCCGATGGCGGCAAGAAGATGGCGGCCGAGTTCAACATGGACTACCTGGGCGCGCTGCCGCTGGCGCTGTCCATCCGCGAGCAGGCCGATTCGGGCAAGCCGACGGTGGTGAGCGATCCCGACGGCGAGACCGCGGGGCTCTACAAGGCGATCGCACGCCAGATGGCGGCGAAGATCGCGCAGCGGTCGAAGGACTTCTCGTCGAAGTTCCCGACCATCTCGATCTCGAAGACCACCTGAGGGCGGCGGATGCGCTGGATTCCGATCGGAACGATGGCTTTGCTGGCGGCTGCGTCCTGCGCCGCAGCACCCGAGGACGAGGGTGCGGCCCGAGCCGCCTGGGCGCGCAAGCTGCAGGATTTCCAGCAGTGCAAGGCAGGGCAACGAGCGCCGAGCTATGGGCCGGCGGCGTCGGGTGCTGCGGCGAAGAAGCCTGCTGTGTGCGTCGACCCGGGGCCGTTCGTGCCGCCACGCGCGGCGTCGGCGCCGACCAAGGGCTGAATCAGCGCTTCGTGAACACCAGGTCCCAGACCCCGTGGCCGAGCTTGAGGCCCCGGTTCTCGAACTTGGTCAGTGGGCGGTAGGCGGGTTTCGGGGCATAGCCCTCGGCTGTGTTGGCCAGCGTGGGCTCGGCCGACAGCACCTCCAGCATCTGCTCGGCATACGGTTGCCAATCGGTCGCGCAGTGCAGGTAGCCGCCGGGGGCCAGGTGCGCGGCGAGCTTCGCGACGAACGGCGCCTGGATCAGCCGGCGCTTGTTGTGCTTCTTCTTGTGCCACGGGTCCGGAAAGAACACGTGCACGCCGGCCAGCGAGCCGGGCGCGACCATGTGCTCCAGCACCTCGACCGCGTCGTGCTGGACGATGCGCAGGTTCGCGATCTCCTTCTCGCCGATCTGCTTCAGCAGCGCGCCGACGCCGGGCGCGTGCACCTCGACGCCGAGGAAATCGGTGCCCGGCAGCGCCTGCGCGATCGCCGCGGTGGCGTCGCCCATGCCGAAGCCGATCTCCAGCACCAGCGGTGCGCTGCGGCCGAACGCGGCCTGCGGGTCGAAGCGCTGCTGCGAATACGGAATCACGTAGCGCGGGCCGAGCGTCTCGAGCGCGCGCACCTGGCCGGGGCCCATGCGACCGGCACGCAGCACGAAGCTCTTGATGCCGCGCGGCGGAACGGTGGGGTCGGAGGGGGAGGTCATGGCAATTCGGCGGGCATGCCTCGCAGGCAGGGGGCCGAATTGTGCCCGAGCACGCGCTAGAATCCGCCCCGCTGCGGGTGTAGTTCAATGGTAGAACGGCAGCTTCCCAAGCTTCATACGAGGGTTCGATTCCCTTCACCCGCTCCACTGCCCGATTTTCCTTGACCGATGGGCCCTCAGTTCCGTGCCGCAGGCTAAGTTGCGGCGACGGACTCCGCCACGAAGGCGGCGTAGGTGCGCAGGGGGCGTCCCAGGATCGCCTGCAGACGATCCACCGCGCCGTCCTCGCCACGCATGCCGAGCTTCTGGATGCCGGCCATCATCAGGCGCATGTCGTAGGCCAGCCAGGCGGGGCCGAACGACGCCATCTGTCCTTCGAAGGCTGCCACGTCGTCGCCTCCGTAGGCGACTTCGCGGCCCAGGGCAGAACTCCAGATCTTTGCCGCGGAAGTGCCCGTCAGCGCTTGCGGACCGACCACGTCCAGCGTCACTCGCGCAAGCGGTGCAGGGGCCCTGTCGCGGCGCAACAGCTCGGCGACGGCGAGGTCGGCGATGTCGCGCGCATCGATCATCGAGACGCCGGCCGAGCCGATCGGCATCGGATAGACGCCATAACCCTGGATCACCTGCTGGACCGTGCCTTCGTTCTGCATGAAGTAGGCCGGGCGCAGGACGGTCGCCGGCATGTCGAGGCCGTCGATCATGCGCTCGACCGTGTACTTGCTCGTGAAGTGCGGCACGTTCGTGTACTTGTCCGCGTGGATCACCGACAGGTAGACGACGCGCTCGATGCCGGCCTCGCGCGCCAGGTTCAGCGCGATGAGGGCTTGCGTCACCTCATCGGGCGTCACGGCGTTCAGCAGGAACAGCGTTCGCACCGACGACAGCGCTGCACGCATCGAGGGCACGTCGGTCAGGTCGCCGACCACTTCGGTGACGCCTGCGGGAAAGCTGCGCTTGCCCTGCTGGCGAACGAGGGCCTTGACCTCGGCGCCGGCGTCGGCAAGGCGTTGAACGATGAGGGAACCAATGGTGCCGGTGGCACCGGTGACGAGGATGCTCATGTGAATCTCCAGGAAATGTTGGATCAGAGGGAGAAGTCCGCGACGACCTTGCCGGTGCGCGAGGCGGTGCGATTGCGTTCGATGGCCGCAGGGAGGTCGTTGAAGCCGACCACCTCGCTGACCGGCGACTTCAGCGTGCCGGCGGCGACATCGGCCGCCAGCGTTTCCAGCAGTGCGGTGTCCGACTTGTTCATGAACCACAGGCCGCGGCGGCCCGCCGGCGTGCGCGCCAGGATGTCGGGGGACGAGGTGCCGACGATCGCGCCGGTCGGCGTCAGAACCTGCCATGAGCGATCGAGGACTTCGCCTCCGACGTAGTCGAGCACCAGGTCGATGTCCCGGGCGATGTCCTCGAAGCGCTGCGTCTGGTGGTCGATGACGTGGTCGGCGCCGAGGCTCTTCACGTACTCGACATGAGCAGTGGCCGCCGTCGCGAAGACTTCGGCGCCCGCCCGTTTCGCGTACTGCACGGCATGGCCGCCGAGCCCGCCCGCCGCGCCGTGGATCAGGATCCGCTGGCCAGGGAGGATCGGACCCGCGTGATGCAGGCTCTGCCAGGCCGCGACGGCTGCCACGGGAATGGCGGCCGCCCGGACATCGTCGAGGCCTTCGGGTGTGCGAGCCAGGTTGCCTTCGGCGACTGCCACGACATCGGCGTAGGCGCCGAGCCTGCCCAGCGGACCCATGACGCGGTCGCCGACGCGAAAGCGGGAGGCGCCGGGGCCGACGGCCTCGACCACGCCCGCCAGTTCGATGCCCAGCACGGCCGGCAGTTGAAGCGGGAAGGCATCCCGGACGTAACCCTCGCGGACCTTCCAGTCGATGCCGTTCACGCCGGCGGCCCGAACCCGGACCAGGACCTCGCCGTGCCCGGCTTCCGGCCGGGCGATCTCGGCCACCTCGGCGACGCTGGCGCCTCCATAGGCCCGGATCAGTACAGCGCGTTGTTGAGTGGTGCTCATTTGAAGTTCCTCGTATCAAGTTGCGATGACGAGAAGATAGGCCGTTGCACCATTAAAACGAAGACGCCAAAATGTAGATACACCGTTTCAAATATGGAACACCATGGATCTGAACGCATTGGCCGATTTCGCGCTTGTCGCGACGAACGGAGGGTTGGGCAAGGCGAGTCGTGCCAGCGGCAAATCGAAGGCGACCTTGTCCCGGCGCATCTCGGACCTGGAAGAGCAGCTCGGCGTGCGACTCATCGAGCGCAGCGCCCGCGGGCTGAAGCTCACCGAAGCCGGCGATCTGTTGATGGCTCGAACCGAAGGGCCGATTCACGAAGTGGCCGAAGCCATGACCGCGGCCCGGGAGGGGGTGTCAATGCCTCGCGGACGCCTGCGTGTCGCCTCGCCTGTGCTGTTCTCGCAACTGGCGATGGGGCGGATCAGTGCGGAGTTCTGTGCGGCCTACCCGGAGGTCACGTGCGAGGTGGTGGCCGAGGACCGCCTGGTCGACCTGGTCGAGGAGCAGTTCGATGTTGCCATTCGCATCAACCCAAGCCCGGACAGCAGCTTGGTGGGGCGGTGCTTCGCCAAGGACCGGCTGGTTGTCGTGGCTGCACCCTCGGTGCCGATGCCCGACCCGGGTGCGGTCAGGGCCGTTCCCGGCATCGTGTCCACCAGCTTCCAGCCGACCCATTGGAAGCTCGACGATGGACGCCTGGTCCTGGACCCCATCCCGAAGCTGAGGCTGTCCTCGTTCCTGATGATCCGCGACGCTGCCGTCGCCGGCGCTGGCGCGGCCCTCATTCCGCAGTCCATCGCATGGAACCAGCTGACTCGAGGCGAGTTGGTTCAGTGGGGAACGGTCTCGGGCGTGGAGACCGCGCTGTGGGTCTTGCACACATCGAGACGCCTGCCTGCGCCGAAGGTCCGGGCGTTCGTGGAGTTCATGTGCAACCGATATCCGGAGGAATCGCTTGTACTGATGGGATAGAAGCTCGCGCGGAACTTGGCCGAACTTGTCGGTGTGATGTCCCGGGGGATTTCTTTCGCAGTGTCGACGTCAGCGCCCGCTATTGGCCGACGGTTTATGTTCGCGACATCACTGCAAGCATCCGGTCGCTGGCGGGGGCGTCACCTCTCGACGGCCGCTTCCGGGGCACGGGGCGGAGGGGTGCAGTCGGCCAGGTGCGGGCTTTCGCCAATGACCGTTTTCGAACGGCTCGACGTCAAGTTAGAGTGACCGCCTTTGACCAAGGACGCACTGAATGCTGCCTCTGTTCGACACGAAGTGGGCCGCGCTGCGCGGTGGCTATCGAGTGCCATACGATCCATCGGCTGCTCTTTCAAAGCTTGGGCAGGGTCACGACACTTGGGACGAACTCTGGAGTGAACTTCATCATCAGGGTGATGTGGGAGAGGCTTCGTATGCGGCCGTACCGCACCTTGTCGAGA